>JABHBC010000247.1 GCA_018674025.1 Flavobacteriaceae bacterium | reverse complement strand
TCTTCTTCATTTATAAGTCATGATCAAGCCCAAATTAACTTAAACAGAGAAATCCCCAAGTTTCAATCTTTTGAAAAAACTAAAGAGTTGGCTAAAGAATCTTGGAATAATGAGCTGTCTAGAATTAAAGTTGAACCAGCTATTAAAGACAATTTTGTCAATAAGAATGAATACTTTGCTGCACATGAAATAGCAAAGTCTAATGTTATAAAATTTTATTCTAGTTTTTACAGAACCCTTTTGTTCCCAAGAGAGTTTCACGAATATAATGCTAATGGAGAGCAGATTCATTATAGCCCTTATAATGGTAAAATCGAAACAGGCCCTTTATATACAGATAATGGTTTTTGGGATACATTTCGAGCTGTATTTCCATTTTATACCTTGATGTATCCAGAAAAATTGGGAGAGATATTACAGGGAATAATGGTTAATCCATACAAAGAAAGTGGATGGCTTCCAGAGTGGTCTAGTCCAGGGCATCGAGATTGTATGATTGGATCAAATTCAGCCTCAATCATCGCAGAGGCATATTTAAAAGGGATAACTAATTTTGATATTGAGACGGCTTACCAAGGTATAATTAATAGCTCCAAAAATGAAGGCCCCGTTAGTTCTGTCGGAAGAAAAGGAGCCAAAGAATACAACTCACTAGGCTTTATTCCTTATGACACCACAATTAATGAAAGTGTTGCTAGAACTTTAGAATATGCTTATAACGACTATTGTATTTGGAAGTTAGCTGAAAAGCTTGGTAAACCTGAAGATGAAATAGAGTTATTTAAAAATAGGTCTCTTAACTATAAAAATGTGTTTGATGCTTCTACAAATTTCATGAGAGGAAAATCTTCAAGTGGAGATTTCGAGGATCCATTTAGAGCAGATAAGTGGGGTGGAGTTTTTACTGAAGGAAGTGCATGGCACTATACCTGGTCTGTCTTACATGACCCACAGGGGTTAATTAACTTAATGGGAGGTAAGGACAACTATATAAAAAAAATGGATGCAATATTTACTACTAAACCCAGCTCTGATTATAGTTATTATGGTTTTAAGATTCATGAAATTCTTGAGATGGAATTAGCAGGAATGGGTCAATATGCTCATGGAAATCAACCTATTCAACATGCTATATACCTTTATAATTATGCTCAACAGCCATGGAAAACACAAGAAAAAGTTCGTTATGTGATGGATAATTTATATGGCTCAGGACCAGATGGGTATTGCGGAGATGAAGATAACGGTCAAACTTCAGCATGGTTTGTCTTTTCATCTCTTGGGTTTTATCCAGTTGCGCCAGTAACAGGTCAGTATGTAATAGGCAGCCCTTTATTTAAGGAAGTATCAATAAAATTAAGTAATGGTAAAGAGTTAAAAATTAATGCTCACAAGAATAGCGATAAAAACATTTTCATAAATAGTTTTAAGTTTAACCAATTAGAATCTAATAATAATTGGATTGATCATAGCAATTTAAAAGAGGGCGGAATTATTGATTTTGAAATGTCGAGAACTCCTAATTTAAATTGGGGCGCCAATAAAAACTCTGTCCCTTACTCGATGTCAAAAAATCAATAATTTTTATTATTTTTATTATTTAATAAAAACTTTTAATTATGGATGCACAAAAAAATATTATAAAGGTAAGAGTTCACGATGGAATAGTAGGACTTTTAAATATCAGCTCAATCTTACTTGCTAGTCAATTTGGTCTTAATTGGATCTATGTAGCAGTTGCAGTTGCAGTTTTACAAATAATAAGTCCAATCACAAAATTCTGTCCTGTATATACAATATTAAATAAACTAATGCCTGATACTGACCCCATCCAAAATGGAAAGTAAAGATGCAAATGGGAACTCTTTAAATGATGGCGATACTGTTGTTTTAATTAAAGATTTAAAAGTAAAAGGAACATCTGTTACCATAAAAAGAGGCACTTCTATCAAAAATATTCGGTTAACTAATAATCCAAGAGAAATTGATTGTAAGTTTAAAAAAGTAAAAGGTCTAGTACTCAAAACAGAATTCGTTAAAAAAAATTAATATTATGAAACACCTTAGTTACAGAACGGGAAATCCTGCGTTAAACTCAAAAGCTTTTGCCTCTGAATCAAATAATAGAAGAGGAGCTGCAATGCTTGAAGTTATGACTATTAAAGGAACTGTTGATAAAACCGCAATGGGTTTATTTCTACTAGTTTTCTCTGCTTACTATACTTTTAGCCCTGATATGACTCATTTTATTCCTATTGGAGTAATTGGAGGTTTAATCGTTGCATTCATTACAATTTTTAAAAAAGAATGGTCTCCTATTACAGTACCTATATATGCTATTTTAGAAGGCTTAGCGCTTGGCTCTAT
>JABHBC010000246.1 GCA_018674025.1 Flavobacteriaceae bacterium | reverse complement strand
CAATAGAATTCTTATTAAGTTTAAAAGCTTATTAAAAAGCGCATGCAAAACTACAACTTTTTCTCTAGGAAAAAAATAATTTAACACAAGTTGTGGGGAGAGCAGGATTCGAACCTGCGAAGACGTAGTCAGCAGATTTACAGTCTGCCCTCGTTGGCCGCTTGAGTATCTCCCCATTAATATATTCACTATGTTAAAGAACTGAGCCGATGGAGGGACTCGAACCCACGACCTGCTGATTACAAATCAGCTGCTCTAGCCAGCTGAGCTACATCGGCTTTTAATCCGTTAAATAAACGGAATGCAAATATATATACTTATTTATTTAAACAAAATAAATTTGATTAAATTTTTAACTAAAAAAAGTGGAGGTGAAATACTATATATTTCTTGGGTGAGATTTAGCAAATACCTTTTTTATTTCATCAATACTACGATTGGTATATACCTGAGTAGCAGCTAAACTTGAATGCCCTAATAAGTCCTTAACAGAATTTAAATCAGCGCCATTATTTAAAAGGTGGGTTGCGAAAGAATGTCTTATAATGTGTGGACTCTTTTTAACTTTGGTAGAGATGGTATCAAAATACTTATTAATGATTCTATAAATTAATTTTTCGTAAACTTGTTTTCCTTTTTTAGTAATAAACAAAAAAGTATCATCTGATTTTAATTCCTCACGGAATAGTAAATATTTATTTAAAATATTTATAGTAGAATCAATTAGTGGAATTATTCTTTCTTTATTTCTTTTACCTAATACCTTAATATGCTTATTATTAATATTAACATCTGAAATCATTAATTGAATCAATTCAATTCTTCTAATACCTGTAGTGTAGAATAAATCGATTATTAGTCTATCTCTGGCACCTGTAAAGTTGTCCTCAAAATTATCTAAATCTAAAACATTAGACATTTCATTTTCAGAAAATGGTAATTGAATTTTTTTTTGAGTTTTAAGAGCTTTGTGATTTGTTAATGGATTTTCATTAATCAAACCAATTTTTAATATAAATTTAAAATAAGAATTTAAAGATGTAATTTTTCTGTTTATTGATCGATTTGATATACCCTTATTTACCAAATCGACAATCCAAGATCTTACATATGAGTAGTTTGTATTATTAATATTATTCACTTCAAATTCATCAGTTAAAAATCTAGAAAAAACATTTAAATCATTTCGATAAGCTTCAATGGTATTAGAAGAATATTTTTTTTCAATTTCCAGATAATCAAAAAAGGATTTTAAACTCATATCAAATTTTGTAATATAAATTTAATAAAATAAAAAAGCCTTACAGTTTATGTAAGGCTTTTTTTATTTTTTTTATCTAACAAAATTAGATTTGTTCTTTATCTCTTAAATTTTGAATATACTGAGCTTTTTGTATTTGAGCTCTCCTTTTGACTGAAGGCTTTACAAATTGCTTTCTAGTTTGAAGGGATCTTTTAGTTCCCGTCTTATCAAATTTTCTTTTAAAACGCTTTAGCGCTCTATCGATATTTTCTCCTTCTTTTATTGGTATTATTAGCATATCAGGACCTCCCTTCTTTAAAATTGTTTTGCAAATATAAACTAATTATTAGTTAATAAAAGTTTTAATAAATTAATTTATAATAAATATTACATTGATTTAATTGCTTCCAAATACTTATTAAGCTGTTCTTTGACAATTGGAAACAAAAAGTATAACCCAACCATGTTCGGGAAAACCATTGCAAAAATCATCGCATCAGAGAAAGCCCATATTGAATTCATGCTAGCAGCTGCTCCAATTACAACAAATACTAAGAACAAAACTTTGTAAGTTAAATCAGCTACTCTACCTCTACCAAATAAATACTTCCAAGATTGAAGTCCATAATATGACCAAGAAATCATTGTTGACACAGCAAATAATACTACCGCAACAGTTAAAAACACACCTGAGTATGGAATATATTCAGCAAATGCTTTTGATGTAATTCCTGCTCCTTCATAGACCACACCATCTATAAGTACTCCGCCCATTCCGTCACCTCCATAAATAAAAGCGCCATTTGAATTAAATATTACAATTACTAGTGCGGTCATTGTACAAATAACAACAGTATCTATAAATGGTTCTAATAATGCAACTAATCCCTCAGAAGCAGAATATTTAGTTTTAACTGCAGAATGAGCAATTGAAGCAGAACCTGCTCCAGCTTCATTTGAAAATGCAGCTCTTTTAAACCCAACCATTAAAACTCCAATAATTCCACCTACTCCGATGGCAGTTGGATTAAATGCTTCTTTAATAATTAATGAAATAGCATCATCAATATAACTAAAGTTAATCGCTAGAATATAAACACAAGCTAATATATAAAGTAGAGCCATCAATGGAACAATCTTCTCTGTAACTGATGCAATTCTTTTAATACCACCAATAATAATTATTCCTACGAAGGTTGCTAATATAAGTCCAATAACAGCTCCTGCAAACGTAGTATCTAAACCTAATAAATCTTTTAAAACAATCGTAGCTTGATTTGATTGAGCAGCATTTCCACCACCAAATGATCCACCTATACAAAATATAGCAAATAGCACAGCAGTAACTTTACCTAGCTTTTCCCAACCTTTATTTTTCAATCCTTTACTTAGATAATACATAGGTCCTCCATACACTGTTCCATCATCTCCAACATCTCTATATTGAACACCAAGTGTACATTCAACAAATTTTGTAGACATTCCTAATAGACCACAAATGATCATCCAAAAAGTTGCTCCTGGTCCACCTAATGCAATTGCTAGAGCAACACCTGCAATATTTCCGTTGCCGACAGTTCCTGAAACTGCTGTAGCTAAAGCCTGAAAATGAGATACCTCTCCTTCTTTATTACCATGCTCATCCTTGTCTAAATCATCATACTTACCTCTTACAATATTAATTGCAGTTTTAAAATATTTAATGTTTGGAAAACCAAAATATATTGTAAAGAATCCTGCACTACCAACAAGTAATAATATTACAAAGGGATAACCAGCAACTTCAAAAAACACAACATCACTAAAAAAATCTGAAATAGGTTTGAATGCTTCATCAATACGTTTATCCAAGCCTTTATCTTGTGAGAAAGAAAATAATGGTGCTACAAAAAATAAAAGTGAAAGTAATTTTTTCATAAAAGTTTAATTAGATTAAAATTTAGACAATTAACAATATGGTAAAAAAAATGGATTAAAAAAAAATATTTTAGGATAATTAAATGTTGTATAAAGAATTTAGTTTGTGAATTTGTTCAGATTTTCCTAAAACAATTATTTTTGAGTTTACTTCAAGAACAAGTTCTGCTTCTGGATTAATAATGTATTTTCCTTTAGGATCTTTATAACCAATAATAGAACACCCAGTTTTTTTTCTTAAATCAAGATCTTTAATCGTTTTATTTGAAACAGAGTCCAATAAAATATCTGAAGAAATTTCTTCCAGATTAATTTCAGATTTACCTACAATAGATAAATTATCAACAAATTCTAAAATGCCAGGGACAACAACTAGAGAAGCCATATGATCTCCTCCAATTTTATTTGGCATTATAACACTATCAGCTCCAGCTAATTTAAGCTTCTTGTAGGAAGTTTCCTCCGATGCTTTACTAATTATTTTAAGTTTTGGATTTAATTGTTTTGCAGTTAAAACAATAAATAAATTATCAGCATCTGTAGGTAAAGTACATATTAGAGAAGATGCTTTCATAATTCCAGATTTTAAAAGCACTTCATCTAAAACTGCATCACCACTAACAAAAATTTTATCAGTATTATTTTTGTCAATTGTATCTTGATTTTTTTCAATTATAACAAACTTTTTATCATATGCCGCTAGCTTTTTCGCAACTTGACTACCGTTTTTACCATAACCACAAACAATGGTATGGTTTTCATAATTATCAATGATTTTTTGCATCTTTTTTACTTTTATTTTATTAGAATATAAACTAACTATATATTCAGTAATTATTTTAATTGAGTAACCTAATATTATTGCAGAACTTATTACTAAAATTATAATAAATATTTTAGATTCGGAAGTTCCATCTAACTCTTCAAAACCAACAAAGGAAATAGTAATGATTGCCATATAAATGGCATCAATCCAGCTATGCCCAGAAATATATTTATAGCCAAAAATTGCAAAAAGTAATAAAGACAGCAATAAAAATATTGCAAAAACAAGTTTAGATTTAAAAAACCTTTTAGTCATATGGTATTAAAGGTAACCCATTTTTTTCATCCAATCATCATTGAACATTTTTCCAACATACCTACTCCCATGATCATGAAATAAAACTACTACTACATCATCTTCATTAAAGTGATTCTTCAATTGTAACAAACCTTTAATTGCAGCTCCAGCTGAATTACCAAGGAACATCCCCTCTTCCTTTGCTAACTTTTGAGTAAAAACAGCCGCATCTTTATCAGTTACTTTTGTAAAACCATCAATGATATTAAAATCAACATTTTTAGGTAATATGTCCTCACCAATTCCTTCAGTAACATACGGATAAATTTCATTCTCATCAAAAATACCAGTTTCATGATACTTTTTAAAAACAGAGCCGTAAGTGTCAATTCCCCAAACTTTAATATTTGGATTTTTAGATTTTAAATATTTACCAACTCCAGAAATTGTACCACCAGTACCTACACCAACAATGAAATGGGTAATTTTCCCATCAGT
>JABHBC010000245.1 GCA_018674025.1 Flavobacteriaceae bacterium | reverse complement strand
TGCTGCGATTGAAGTAGCGTCAAGTCCAATTTCAGAGGAAACTATCTTTGCAACAGCTATAGGATGAAATACGTATGCTTCTCCCGATCTTCTTCGTTGACCATTATGTGCTTCAACAGCCAGATCAAAAGCTTTACGAATAAGTTTCTTATCAGCTGCTGATAGAGTTTGGTAGCTTATTCTAAGAAGTTCTTTATACTCTTTAGCTATTGCATTATTTTCTATTTCTACTTCAGATAGTGACATATGTATTAAAAATACCACAAACAATTCTATTAGACAATAGTATTATAAATATTTTATTTGAAGTTTCTTTGGCGTATGGCCTCAAAAATTAATATTGCTGCTGCATTAGATAAGTTTAATGAGTCTACTACCCCAAGCATAGGTATTTTTACATTTTTATATGAATTTTGTGACCAATCTTTAGAAATTCCTTTGTCTTCAGTTCCTAATACCAAAGCACAAGATTCACAGTAATTTTGATTGTGATATAATTCATCAGCTTGAAGAGAGCTGGCATATATTTTAATTTTTTTATTATTCAACATTGAGATTACCTCTGTAGTATTTCCCACATATATATTGTTGGTAAAAATAGAGCCAACACTAGATCTAATTATATTTGGATTGTAAATATCTGTTTTTGGATTCGCAATAATTACTGCATCAATATTTGCAGCATCAGCAGTTCTTAATATTGCTCCAATATTACCAGGTTTTTCAGGGGCTTCAATTACAATGATTAAAGGGTTATTAGATTTGAATTTTATGTTTTTTAAATCGTGATCTTTACAACTTGTAATGGCTATTACTCCCTCTGTTGAATTTCTGTAAGCAATTTTTTTATATACTTCAATAGAAACTTCAGTTTTTTTAACTTTATTTTTGAATGATTTATTTAAATCTTCTTCACTAATTATTTTTGGACAAAAAAGGAGTTGTATAATTTGCCAATCATTCTTCATAGCAAGTTTGATTTCTCTTAAACCCTCAATTAAAAAAGTATTTGATATTTTTCTATGTTTTGATTTTAAGGTAAGCTGATATAAGGCCTTTACTTCTTTGTTGTTAACACTTGTAAGTTTTTTATTCATCTATTAGTTTGATAACTTATATTTTTCTGAATATCGTTTCCAAAGTTCTGTTTGGTGAGTTTCTAGGCTTACTTTTCTGCCGGAAATGTATGCACTAGTTAGTTGATTTGATTTCATATCTAAAGCATCTCCTTTACTAACAAATAATGTAGCATTTTTTCCAGCTTCTAATGTTCCAAGAGTTTTATCAATTCTTAAAATTTTTGCTGTATTGGATGTTATTAATTGTAATGCTATTTCTTTATCCAGTCCTTGAGCTGCTACTTGTCCAGCATAAAAAGGTAAATTTCTAGTTTGAAAGTTGGAAGCTGAACCTGTATGAATCCCAACTAGTACACCAGCATCAATTAATTTTTTAGGATTTAAATAGTTGGAATTATAATCTTCGTCTTCAAAATTTGGTAAACTATGAGTGTGTTGTATCAAAACAGGTATATTGTTTTGTACCAAAAAATCTGAAATTAAGTGAGCTTGATAACCACCAATTATAACAGTATTTTTTATATTAAAATTTTTAGAAAAATTAACTGCATCTACTATCCCTTTTTCATCATCAACGTGTATAAATAATGTTTGACTATCATCAAACAACCCATTCATAGATTCGTAAGCTAAATTTATAGTTTCTTTATTACTACTCAAATAGGCTACAGATTCTTTAAAATAATCTGATAATTTTTCTATATCAGAGTTGTATTTTGGATTTTGCTTGTAACCTCGCGATTCACCAAGCCACCATCTCCCTCTAGAAAAGCTGTTTGGCCAATTTAAATGAATACCATCATTAGTCTTTATCACTGCGTCTTCCCAGTTCCAAGCATCAAGCTGAACTATTGAAGAAGTTCCAGAAATTCTCCCTCCTTGAGGAGATATTTGAGCAATTAAAACTCCATTAGGTCTCATGGATTCAACAACTTTTGATTCAGCATTATAAGCTATTAAACTATTGATGTTTGGGTTGTTGTTCCCAATTTCTCTTTGATCATCACTAGCTCTTACTGCATCAACTTCAACTAATCCTAAAGAAGTGTTTGCAGCAATAAAGCCTGGATAAACATGTTGTCCTTTTATATTTATGATATTTCCTTTGTAAGGGATTTTAGAAGTAGTAGCATCAACACATGCTTTAATTACTCCATCTTCCAATACAATTACACTATTTTTAATAATCTTGCCATTTCCAATATGTGCTGTTCCACCTAGTAGTGTAATCGCTTCTTTTTGAACACCTCCTGGAGTTTGTTGTGCTATTATATCATTGGATATGAAAATTAATATAATTAATACACTTAATGTTTTTTTCATCTTAAATTGATTCACAGGTTAATAATGTTTTTACTTTTCTTTTTATGGCTTGGGTTT
>JABHBC010000244.1 GCA_018674025.1 Flavobacteriaceae bacterium | reverse complement strand
TTAGGTATTTATGATACAATGCAGTATATAAATCCTGATGTATCTACAATTTGTACAGGAATGGCTGCATCTATGGGAGCTGTGTTATTGTGTGCGGGTGCTAAAGGAAAAAGAACAGCCTTAAAGCATTCTAGAATAATGATTCATCAACCTCTTGGTGGAGCTCATGGTCAAGCATCTGATATTGAAATCACAGCTAACGAAATTAAGAAATTAAAGAATGAGTTATATGCAATAATTTCTGAGCACACAGGAAAATCTTTTGATGATGTTTGGAAGGATAGTGATAGAGATTTCTGGATGACTTCTACAGAAGCTAAGGAGTATGGAATGATTGATGAAGTTTTAAAAAAGAAATAAATGTCTGAAAATATTCATATCACATGCTCTTTTTGTGGTAGAAATAAGCAAGATACAGAAGTTCTTATTGCAGGTGCAAATGCACATATTTGCAATGCTTGTATTGAGCAAGCATTCCAGATTGTAGAACAAGATTCCAAATCATTATCTTCAAAAAAAGCTTCTAACTCTAATCAGTTTAAGTTATTAAAGCCTGTGGAAATAAAAGGGCATTTAGACGATTATGTAATTGGTCAAGATTTTGCCAAAAAAGTAATGTCAGTTGCAGTTTATAATCATTACAAGAGAATCTCTCAAATTGACATTACTGATGATGACATTGAAATTGAAAAATCAAATATTATCATGGTTGGCAAAACTGGTACTGGAAAAACTTTGCTTGCAAAATCTATAGCAAAACTTTTAAATGTTCCTTTTTGTATTGCTGATGCAACAGTTTTAACAGAAGCGGGTTACGTAGGGGAAGATGTAGAAAGTATACTTTCTCGTCTTTTACAAGCAGCTGATTATGATGTTGAAAAAGCAAAAATTGGAATTGTTTTTATTGATGAGATTGACAAAATAGCAAGAAAAAAAGATAATCCTTCAATTACAAGAGATGTTAGTGGTGAGGGAGTGCAACAAGCAATGCTTAAACTTTTAGAGGGTACGGTTGTTAATGTTCCACCTCAAGGAGGACGAAAACATCCTGATCAAAAGATGATAGCGCTTGACACTAATAATATATTATTTATTAGTGGTGGGGCTTTTGATGGTATAGATCAGCATATTGGTGCAAGATTAAATACTCGTTCAATTGGATTTAAGACAGATGAGGAAAATAAGTTTGATATGAATAACTTATTAGAATATATTTCCCCTCAAGATTTAAAAAACTTTGGTTTAATTCCAGAGTTAATTGGAAGAATGCCAATAGTAACTTATTTAAAGCCATTAGATAAAAAAGCTTTAAAACTTATCTTAACCGAGCCTAAAAATGCTATTACAAAACAATCCATTAAGTTATTTGAAATTGATGGTGTAAAGCTAATTTTTGAAAATAAAGCTATTGAATTAATAGTTGAAAAAGCTTTAAATTTTGATCTTGGCGCTAGAGGTCTCCGCTCAATATGTGAGAGCGTTATGCTTGATGCTATGTATGATATCCCATCTCAAAAAAGTAAAAAAGAATTAGTTATCTCTTCAAGCTACGTTAATAAAAAACTAAACAAATTAGTTTTAAATAAACTAAAAGTAGCTTAATAAATTATTATTGGATGAACGTCCTCTCCAATAATGGCATTTACATCACAATCACATGTATTATCTCCATAATTTATTATTCTTTCTTCATACCCATCAGGTATTAGCTTAGAAGTTCCTCCAGTAATAACACAGCTACTACTTTCAAAACAGGAAAGGTTTATATTTAGTGAGTCAGATATCTCTATGCTAAAGTTGTTATTATTTGAGGATTTACCCAGGGCGTTACCAGTTAATTTATAGATATTATCTAAATATTGATATTGTGTATTATTTCCACTTACTAGTTCTTTGATGTAATTGCCGCTTGATATATCTATGCTTCCATTGTTAGTATACATGCTCATGCTATCCACAGTTAAGGCGAATTCTTGAAATCCATTTTGATTAGATCCATTGTTTTTTAGCTGCATTTTCCCTTGTATCAAATTGTTATTTATATAAAAGTTATTAAAAGTTGTGGTAATTTGAGCGTTAGAATTATATATAAACTTGTTGTAAATTGAAATAATTTCTCCTCTTTTAAGATGACCAAGATGTAAATAATTTTCTTCTCCAAAATTAATAATTAAGGTATCTTGATCTGTTGAGTCAGTATTTAAGGAAATATACATTGGAAGATTTTTTGTTGTTCCAGTAGCTATTAAGGCATGTTCAATTTCTCTTTCGATATCAAGTAAAGTTTTTTCAAAAAGTATATAGTCATGACTTGATTGTAAATTTTGTTGATTTACTGATTGTATTACATTCTCATCTTTACAAGACATAAATGAAATGATTAGTGCGATTACAATGAATATGTTGTTAT
>JABHBC010000027.1 GCA_018674025.1 Flavobacteriaceae bacterium | reverse complement strand
TTAAAGCGCGTGTAGAGCTTAAATTACTAACTGTTGGACCTGGAGTTTTACCAAGCACAAAGTCTGCACATGCAACCAAAGTGTATTCCTCTCCAAAAATACTTCCATCTTCGCAAACAAAAGCTAAGCGATCTACATCAGGATCAACTACAATTCCTAAATCAGCTTTATGCTCAACGACAAGGCTTGATAAATCAGTTAAGTTCTCTCTTAGTGGTTCAGGATTGTGAGGAAAATGTCCATTAGGCTCACAATATAATTCTATAACCTCAACACCTAATTTATTTAAAAGTTTTGGAACCGCTATTCCACCAGTTGAATTAACTGCATCAACAACAATTTTGAAGTTTGAGGATTTAATTTTATTAACGTCAATAATGTTTAATGACAAAACCTGATCAATATGAATATCTATATAGTTTTTAACTTCAGAGATTTTACCTAAAGCATCAACTTCATTATATTTTAAATTAGAGCTTTCAGCTAATTTTAAAATTTCGACGCCATCATTAGAATTCAAAAACTCTCCACTACTATTTAATAACTTTAGTGCATTCCATTGTTTTGGGTTATGACTTGCCGTAATAATTATACCACCACTTGCATTTTCAAGAGGAACTGCTATTTCTACTGTTGGAGTTGTCGAAAGGCCTATATCTATAACATCAAAACCTAAACCAACTAATGTATTCATAACTAAGTTTTGAACCATAGATCCTGAAATTCTTGCGTCCCTACCAATTACTATTTTATTATTATCACTATTTCTTCTTATCCAAATTCCATAAGCAGAAGCAAACTTTACAACATCCAAAGGAGTTAAATTATCTCCTACTACCCCACCTATAGTACCTCTAATACCTGAAATTGATTTGATTAATGTCATTTATTATAATTTTTTACAAATATAACACATCATAGTTTTAATTCTAATTTTGAATAAGTATTTTAGAAGAAAATTCTACCAAATCATGATCTATCGTTACCTATTTATAATACTTATATTTTTTCAGTTTAGTTGTAATGAAGCTACCACCGAAACGGGGGTGATTTCCAATAATGCTATGGTTGTAACTGCTCGAGAGGAAGCTTCTAAAATTGGTGTTGAAATATTAAAAAAAGGTGGAAATGCTTTTGATGCAATGGTAGCAACTGAATTAGCGTTGGCAGTCGCATATCCATATGCAGGAAATATAGGTGGTGGTGGCTTTATGGTTTTTAGAAAAAATGATGGAGAAGTTGGCTCATTAGATTATAGAGAAAAAGCTCCCATCGGAGCTACAAGAGACATGTATCTTGATAAGAATAACAATGTAATTGAAGGGCTTAGCACTGTTGGTGGTTTAGCTGTTGGGGTTCCTGGTACAATTGCAGGCGTGTTTGAGGTTTATGAAAAATATGGTACTTTAAAAATTGAAGAAATATTTCAACCAGTAATTGATTTAGCACTTAAAGGAGTAGTAGTCACAAAAAAACAAGAAGCTAGATTAAAACAGTATTATTCAGAAATTAATAACAAGAAAACTTTTTGGAATGGCTCTGAGAATGTTCAGTATGATAAATCTAGTTTATGGAAAAAAGTTTGGAATGAAAAAGATACTATAAAATATACTGCTTTAGCTAAGACATTAAAAAGAATAATGTCAAATGGTAAAAAAGAGTTTTACGAAGGCAAAACTGCTAGTGAATTGGTTAAATTTGTTCAAAAAAATGGAGGAATAATAACTTTGGAAGATTTGAAATCTTATCAACCAAAATGGAGAAAGCCAGTTATTTTTGAATATGATGATCTAAAAATAATATCTATGGCTCCACCATCTAGTGGTGGGATTTGTTTAGAGCAAATTATGAAGATGATTAATCCTTTTGATCTTCAAAAATACGGTCATAATAATGTAGACTACATAAAATTATTAGTTGAAGCGGAAAGAAGAGCTTATGCAGACAGAAGTTTTTACTTAGGAGATCCTGATTTTAATGAAATTCCTTACAAAAAAATAACTAGTGATGAGTATTTATCAACAAGAATGAAAGACTTTTCTTTTTCAACTCCTACTCTATCCAAAGACTTAAATCCAGGAAAAATAAATATTACTGAAAGTAATGAAACCACTCACTACTCTATAGTAGATCAATTTGGAAATTCGGTTTCAGTTACAACTACGTTAAATGCAGCGTACGGTTCAAAATTATATTCAGATGAGTTAGGTTTTTTTTTAAACAATGAAATGGATGATTTCAGTAGTAAACCTGGTGTTCCGAACATGTATGGGCTGGTTGGTTCTGAAATAAATCAAATTGAACCAGGCAAAAGAATGCTGAGCTCAATGACTCCTACAATAGTTGAAAAAAATAACGATTTATACATGGTATTAGGCACTCCTGGTGGATCAACTATTATCACTTCAGTTTTACAAACTATATTAAATGTTCACGAGTTTAAAATGACCATGCAACAAGCAGTTAATGCTCCTAGATTTCATCATCAATGGTTGCCTGATGTAATACTATTTGAAACAACTGGATTTGATAAAAAAATAACGGACAAGGTAGCTGCTGACGGATATAAAACTCATTTTGATAGTTCTAGAATAACATCAAAAGTTGAAGGCATTTTAATTTTAAATGATGGGAAAATAGAAGGGGGCGCAGATAAAAGAGGCGATGATACAGCAGTAGGATTCTAAAAATTTATTCACCATATATAGCTCTAATAAATAGCATAAAATTGTAGATTTACATAATGGAAGAAATTGGTGGTAAAATTGAGATTAAAGGAGCTAAATCTCATAATTTAAAAGATATTGATGTCTCCATACCAAGAGATAAATTAGTAGTGATTACTGGTTTGTCAGGAAGTGGTAAATCTTCTTTAGCATTTGATACAATTTACGCTGAAGGACAAAGAAGATATATTGAAACCTTCTCATCTTATGCTAGACAATTTCTAGGTAATCTTGAAAGACCTGATGTTGATAAAATTGATGGATTATCGCCTGTTATTGCAATTGAACAAAAATCTACAAATAAATCTCCAAGATCTACAGTTGGGACTATTACAGAAATCTATGATTTTTTAAGATTGTTATTTGCTAGAGTTAGTGAAGCATATAGTTACAATACCAATAAAAAAATGATCAGCTATTCTGACGATCAAATAATAGATTTGATTCAAGAAAATTACTTAAATAAAAAAGTTATTCTCTTGTCTCCAGTTATTAAATCCAGAAAAGGTCATTACAGAGAACTATTTGAACAAATAAGTAAACAAGGCTTCACCCAAGTGAGAATTGATGGGAAAATTGTTGATTTAGTAAAAGGGTTAAAACTCGATAGATATAAAATACATGATATAGAGATTGTAATTGATAAATTAAAACTAAACAAAGACATAAATAATCAAAAAAGATTATTGGAAAGTATTAAAACTGCGATGTACCACGGAGAAGGGACAATTATGTTGGTAGACATATTAGATAACTCTTTCAGATACTTTAGTAAAAATTTAATGTGTGAGGCCACTGGATTATCATACCAAAATCCAGAGCCTAATAACTTCTCATTTAATTCTCCAAAAGGAGCTTGTGATTCTTGTAATGGAATTGGCACTGTTAACATAGTTAATATTGATAAAATTATTGTTGACAAAAATAAATCTATTGAAAATGGAGGAATCTCAGTTTTAGAAAATAAAAAGGGTTCTTGGATTTACAAACAAATTGAGACAATTGCTAAAAAACATAAATTTAGTTTAAACGATCCTATTAAAAATATTCCTAATAAAGCAATACAAATGATTCTTTACGGAGGCAAAGATGATTTTATTGTGGAAAGTAAATCTTTAGGAGTTAAAAGAGAATACAATATTGATTTTGAAGGAATTGTAAACTTTATTAAATATCAGTTTGACAATGCTGAATCAATGTCAATTAAAAGATGGGCTAAAAACTACATGAATAGTGTAAAATGTGAAAAATGTAATGGAAAAAAATTAAAAAAAGAATCACTCAACTTTAAATTAAACAATTTAAATATAGATGATTTAGTAAATAAAGATATTTCAGATCTTTTAGAATGGTTTAATAATTTAGATAAAAATCTATCTGAAAATCAAAAAAAGATTTCAGAAGATATAAATAAAGAAATTCGAACTAGATTACAATTTTTAATTAACGTAGGCTTAGATTACTTGACTTTGAGCAGAAGTGCAAAAACCCTTTCTGGAGGGGAAAGTCAAAGAATTAGATTAGCCACTCAAATAGGCTCTCAATTAGTGGGTGTTTTATACATCCTAGATGAACCCAGTATTGGTCTTCACCAACGAGACAACGAAAAGTTAATAAAATCTTTAGAGTCTCTTAGAGATATAGGAAATTCTATTATTGTTGTTGAACATGATAAAGACATGATGATTAGTGCAGATCATATAATAGACATTGGTCCTTTTGCAGGAAAACATGGAGGAGAAATTATTTCGCAAGGAAAATTAAGTGACATAAAAAAAAGTAGTTCTTTGACAGCTGATTATCTTAATAATATTAAGCAAATAATCAAACCAAGTAAACGAAGAAAAGGAAACTCTAAAAAAATCACATTAACTGGATGTACTGGTAATAATCTAAAAAATGTAAGTCTTTCAATTCCATTAAATAAAATGATTGGAGTAACTGGTGTTTCAGGAAGTGGTAAGTCATCTCTTATAAACGAAACTTTATATCCTATAATGAATAACCATTATTATAATGGGTTTAAAGATATACTTCCATATAAATCAATTAAAGGTCTTGAACATATTGATAAAGTAATCGATATTAATCAATCCCCGATAGGACGAACACCAAGAAGTAATCCTGCTACTTATACTGGTTTGTTTTCTGAGGTTAGAAACCTATTCTCTAAAGTTCCTGAATCGTTAATTAGAGGTTATAAACCAGGAAGATTCAGTTTTAATGTGACTGGTGGTAGATGTGAAAATTGTAAAGGTGGTGGTTTAAAATTAATTGAAATGAATTTTTTACCTGATGTCTTTGTTGAATGTGAGGTGTGTTTAGGAAAAAGGTTTAACAGAGAGACATTAGACATAAGATATAAAGGTAAATCAATTAGCGATGTACTTCAAATGACAATAAATGAAGCTGTAAGCTTTTTTGAACATATTCCGAAAATTTATAAAAAATTAAAAACAATTCAAGATGTTGGGTTAGGTTATATAAGCTTAGGTCAACAAAGCACTACATTATCTGGTGGAGAAGCACAAAGAATTAAACTTGCAACTGAATTGTCCAAAATTGATACAGGTAATACATTTTATATTTTAGATGAACCTACCACCGGACTACATTTTGAAGATATAAGAGTATTAATGATCGTGTTAAATAAACTTGTTGATAAAGGAAATACTGTTTTAGTAATAGAACATAATTTAGATGTAATAAAAATGGTAGACCACATTATTGATATTGGACCTGAGGGTGGTAAGAGAGGTGGTAATATTATTTTTGAAGGAAAACCAGAAGATATTGTTAAGAATAATACTAGTTACACTGGACAGTTCTTAAAAAAAGAATTAAATTAGAAAAAAAAGACTATGTCAAGATTAAACCCAAAAGGATGGAATGAAATAAAAACCAATGACTCATGGGCCATATTTAAAATTATGGGGGAGTTTGTTAATGGTTTTGAAAAAATGAG
>JABHBC010000243.1 GCA_018674025.1 Flavobacteriaceae bacterium | reverse complement strand
CGGAAATTCAATTTTTTCAGAAAGCCATCTCATATAATCAAAATAATAAAATTCCCACTATATAAATGCTCCCACCAATAATCATCGCCAGTAATGAATATGGTAAAATTTCTTTAGCTTTAAGTCTTGTAATTCCTAGAAGAGGTAGTGCCCAAAAAGGTTGAAGCATATTTGTTATTTGATCTCCGTATGCCAAAGCCATAATAGCTTTATTTAAAGGAACACCTAATCTAAGAGCAGATTCAACAACAATTGGACCTTGTATAACCCATTGCCCACCTCCACTTGGCACAAATATATTAACCAATCCAGCACTAAAAAAAGTGACTAACGGAAGGGTTGTGACATTAGAAAACGATACGAAAAAATTTGAAATTTGAGTCACCATACCGCTACTACTCATTATTCCCATAATACCAAAATATAATGGAAATTGTATTAGTATTCCTGAAATATCAGAGATTGATTCAGAAATAGCATTTGTGAAATTCTTAAAATTACCGTGTAAAATAATCCCTAAGCCTAACATCAAGAAATTAATAAGATTGGGAGTAATTTTCATCACTATTATATCATCAAAATAGCTGTAAAAAAAGGCTAAAATAATTATAGCCCCAAAAATAGTAGCTAACACTTTTGAATTATCTAATCTTTCAGATTTAGTTGTAATATTTTCATCTTGAGTCATTTTATAGATGGGTAGGTTAATCTTAGTAGGCTTGGAGTTCTTTCCTAAAATGAAGAAAAAAGATGTGATAACTATAACTACAGTAGAAAAAATTAGCAAATTAGGTAAACTAAAAATTGTCTGACTAAAATCTATCGAGGAGGGTATTCTTTCAGAGATAGTAGAAGATGAAATATTTTTCATTAAGGAGGAAATATGCCCATCCTCATTTATTTTTATTGGAGCAGACCCTGAAATACCACCATGCCATACCATTAATCCTACATACCCTGCAGCACCAATTATTGGGTAATTTATTTTAATATTATTTTGCTGTGAGTGCTCTGCAACTTTCCTAGCTAATAATGCCCCAAAGATTAACCCTAGACCCCAATTAAAAAAAGCCACTAACATTGTTAAACAAGCTACAATAGCCGCACTTGTAGCAGTGTTTTTACAATAAAAAGTAATTTTTAAAATGAGGTTGCTAACAGGCTTACTCAATACCAAAACATGACCTAATACTAAAATAAGCATCATTTGGTAAGCAAATTCTAATAAAGATGTAGACCAAATTCCTTTTTCCCAAAAGGTTAAGATATCTATTAGATAATCTACTGAACTTATTTCCTCTGGAACTGTAAAAATTAATGCTAAAAAAATGGTGGTGATAGTTAATAGGATAGCAATTGTAAACGGTGAGGGTACATATTTTCTAAAAATAGTTTCAATTGATCCAATAATATTCATACAATTATATATTTATTAAGCTAAAGTATAAAGAAAAGTTAATTATTTAGATTTTGGTTTTTAAACAGGTATTTACTTATTATTTTTGTGTCCCTTAAACTATGAAAAGAAAAAAATCTAAAGCAAAACTTTTACACCAATACTATAAATATACTGGATTTTACTCTTTTGTTGTCGATAGCATAAAAAAAGTAACAGTGCCAATTATATTGATTATCGCTGCTCTATTTCTGTTTAACAGATACGTATTTACAATTGACGATGGTTTAGATCTACTTACCAAAACATTTTCAAGAACAGGAGTCTTGATCACATTTTTTTTATCTGAAACTTTACTAGGCTTAATTCCTCCTGAAATATTTATTGCTTGGTCAAAAAAAACAGCTACTCCATTTGCTAGCTTAGCAATACTAGCATCACTTTCCTACTTTGGTGGATTACTATCCTTTGTTGTAGGAAAAACTATTTTAAAAATAGCTAGTGTAAAAAATTATCTAGAAATAAAAATGGCCAAGTATTTAAAAAACACCAGTAAATGGGGTGGTTTTTTAATTCTAATTGGCGCTCTTTTACCAGTTCCTTTTTCTATTACATGCATGGCAGCAGGAATGATAAAATATCCATTTAAAGGAGTGGTTCTTTTTGGATTATTTCGTTTTCTACGGTTTGCTTTGTATGCCTGGGCCATTTTTAATGTAGTCAGTTAAAACTAGTATCTTTATCACATGGGATTAACAAATAATGATATTTTTAAAAAATTACGTGTAGCACACAAGCTTCGTGATAATGACATTGTAGACATTTGTAAACTAGTAGATTTTAAAGTCTCTAAAAGTGAACTAGGTGCTTTCTTTAGAAAGGAAGACCATCCAAAATACATGGAATGTGGCGACCAAATTTTACGCAACTTTTTAAATGGATTAGTGATTCATCTGAGAGGTCCTATGCCTCCTAAGAAAAAATAGTTTATTCTATTTTTCTCCCAGCTGTTTTTTAAAATCTGATACTACCTGACTAATAGCTGAATCTATTCTTTTATTGTCATTATCGTAATTAGGCTCAACTGATTTTTTTTCAGGAAACTGTTCAATCATAACAGTTGTTGAAGGAAAAGCAAAATCAACCCCTAGTTCTTTTGCCAATTTAACAATAGCAATATGAATTTGATGTCTTGATTTTTGCTCACTAGACCACGCTAAGTTTTTTAAATACATGTTCATCAAAATTAACAATGCAGAATCACCAAAGCCTGTAAACTCTACATTATAAGAATCAGATTTAGTATCGGGATGTGCAACAATAATCTCACGAACACCCTTTACAAAAGCTTCTATTAATTCTGGAGGTGTATCATAACGTAAGCCTAATTGTGTATTATATCGCCTGTAAAGTCTTAAGCCGCTATTATTTATTACTAGCTCAGACAGTTTACTGTTAGGGATCTGAAATATTGAAGTATCTGCAGATCTAATTCTAGTTGATCTAAAACCTACCTCTTCAACAGTTCCAACAACTTCTCCAGCTGAGATCCAATCACCTATATGAAAAGGTTTGTCTATAAAAATCATAACCGTTCCAATTAAATTCTTAACTGTATCTTGAGATGCAAATGCAACGGCTAAACCACCAATAGAAGCACTCGCTAATATAGTTGTAGCATCTACACCAAATAAAACTAGTAATTTGAAAGATCCAAAAACAACAATGATTACGCTTGCGAAATTTCTTAAAATTGGAGACAACTGATCATCTAGTTTAGCTTCTGTCTTTTGTGTATAAT
>JABHBC010000242.1 GCA_018674025.1 Flavobacteriaceae bacterium | reverse complement strand
TTTTAAGAATAAGTTACAAAGATATAATCTTTAATAATCTTAAACAATTAATAATAAAAAAATTATTGAACTAAAATTCGTAAATTTGTACTCTAATTTTACATATAATAAATATGGAATATAGGATAGAAAAGGATACATTAGGCGAAGTAAAAGTACCCTTAAATAATCTGTGGGGACCACAAACAGAGAGATCAAGAAATAACTTCAAAATTGGTCCATCAGCATCAATGCCAATTGAAATAATTCACGCTTTTGCATATTTAAAAAAAGCAGCTGCGATTGTAAATCACGAAAAAGAAATATTAGATACAGAAAAAAAAGATTTGATATTATTAGCTTGCGATGAAATCCTAGATGGTATTCACGATGATCAATTTCCATTAGTAATATGGCAAACAGGATCTGGAACACAGACAAATATGAATGTAAATGAAGTGATCTCAAACAGATCTCATCAATTACAAGGAAATAATTTAGGTGAAAATGAAGTATTTGTAAAACCAAATGATGATGTAAATAAATCACAATCTTCAAATGACACTTTTCCCACAGCTATAAACATCTCTTCATACAAACTGATAATTGACAAAACAATTCCAGCATTAGAAAGTTTAAGAGAAGGTTTTAAAAATAAAAGCTCTGAGTTTAAAAATATTATAAAAATTGGTAGGACCCATTTAATGGATGCCACTCCTCTTACTTTAGGTCAAGAGTTTTCAGCATATGTTTCTCAGTTAGATCACGGAATAAAAGCTTTAAAAGAATCTTTAGAACATTTAAGTGAATTAGCTCTCGGTGGAACTGCTGTCGGAACTGGATTAAACACACCTGATGGTTATTCTAAAAGAGTAGCTACAATAATTTCAGATCTAACTAAACTCCCTTTTATAAGTGCACCCAATAAGTTTGAAGCCTTAGCTTCAAATGATGCCATTGTTAGGACTCATAGTGCTTTAAAAGGAATAGCAATAACACTAAACAAAATTAGTAATGACATAAGATTTTTAGCTTCTGGACCAAGATCTGGTATTGGTGAAATTTCATTGCCAGCAAATGAGCCTGGTAGTTCTATCATGCCAGGCAAGGTAAATCCGACTCAATGTGAGGCGCTAACAATGGTTTGTGCTCATATTATAGGTAATGATACCTCTATCTCTTTTGGAGCTGCTCAAGGACATTTTCAACTCAACGTGTTTAAGCCTATGATGGCTTCAAATCTTATTGAGTCTTGTAAACTACTTGCAGATGCTTGTAATAGTTTTAATACTAATTGCTTAAAAGGAATTAAAGCTAACAAAGAAGTGATTACGAAAAAGCTAAATAATTCTCTCATGTTGGTTACTGCATTGAATCCAAAAATTGGATATTATAAAGCAGCTGAAATTGCAAATAAAGCTCATGAAAATGGAACTACATTAAAAGAAGAAGCTATAAACTTAGGTTATGTATCATCTCAAGAATACGATGAATGGGTAAAACCTGAAAACATGATTTAAAAAAATAAATGTCTCAAATTCTTCTAATAAATATAAAAAATCTTCTACAAGTAAGAGACCTTGAAACATCTTATGTTTCTGGTAAGGAAATGAGTGTAATTCCATCCATCAAATCTGCATATTTATTGATTGATAAAGGTATAATTAAAGACTTTGGAGAAATGAAAAACTCCCCAAAAAATTTAGAAAACTTTAATATTGTTGATTGTAAAGGTAAAATGGTTTTACCGTCTTGGTGTGACTCACATACTCATATTGTTTATGCAGGAAACAGGTCCAATGAATTTATTGACAGAATCAAAGGTCTAAGTTACAATGAAATCGCTAATAATGGTGGTGGTATATTAAACTCGGTTGATATTTTAAGAAATACAAATAAAGAGGATTTATTAAAACAGTCTTCGAATAGAATTAAAGATGTAATTAATCAAGGAACAGGTGCAATAGAAATTAAATCAGGTTATGGTTTAAATTTACAATCAGAAAAAAAAATGCTCCAAGTTATTTCTAAAATTAAAAAACAAAATGATATAATAGTTAAATCAACTTTTTTAGGTGCTCATGCTTTTCCAAGAGAATTTACAAATAACAAAAAAGGATATATCGATCTTATTGTAAATAGAATGATGCCTGAATATTATGAAGCTAGATTAATAGATTATGTTGATATTTTTTGTGAAAAGGGATATTTTAACATAGAACAATCTGAAAGTATTTTATCAAGAGCAAAAGAACTTGGTATAAAGTCCAAAATTCATGTGAATCAATTCAATTCATTTGGTGGAATTAAATTAGCGTTAAAATATAATGCATTATCTGTTGATCACTTAGAGGTACTAACTGACCAGGATTTGATTGATCTTAAAGGTGGCTCTACTATTCCAGTTGCATTGCCAACTTGTTCTTATTTTTTAGGAATTAACTATACTCCTGCAAGAAAGATAATTGATAATGGTTTACCATTAGCTATTGCTAGTGATTATAATCCTGGATCCTCCCCTAGTGGGAATATGAACTTTGTCGTAAGTACAGCATGTATTAAAATGAAACTAACTGCAGAGGAAGCTATAAATGCAGCAACGATAAATGGAGCATATGCTATGGGTATAAGTGACAAAGTTGGAAGTATTACCAAAGGTAAAATTGCCAATTTAATTGTAACAGAAAATATAAGTTCAATAAATGAAATTCCATACTCGTTTGGAAGTAAAAAAATAAGTAAAGTTATTTTAGCAGGAAAAATAATTAATTAAGTTGTTTTTCAACTAATTCTAAAATTTCGGCCTCAATTCTTTTAGTATCATTTACGATTACCTTACCTTTTTTAAGAATACTTGAAACAAATTTTTTGTCTTTTAAGTCTTTACAATTAATTTTTACATTTAAAAATGCACCCATAACAGCAGTACGGATACAAAGAGCAGCAACTCCTGCATCTGAAATTGAATTTGGATTACCTAGTTCTGTCATACATTTTATACTTTCTAAACAAGCAAACGAAGTCTCCATAATTTTAAAAGGAATTTCAATTGCATTCTTTGTTGCTGATTCTAAAGCATTAGATCGATTTAATTTTTCCTCGCTTGTATCTTTTGGTAATGATACAGCAGACATTATTTTATTAAATGCTTTAGTATCCTCATCTACAAGATTTACCAAAATATTCTGAAAGTTAAGGCTTTTCTCACCCCATTTTGAATAAAATTCCCATTTATCATCCCATCCTCTTTTATTTGCTGATAAGTTAGCAACCATAGTCGATAAAGCTGCACCTAGTGCGCCTGTATAAGCAGAAATAGAACCTCCTCCTGGCGCAGGAGATTCACTAGAAGTCTTATTAGCAAAATCTATTAATGTCATATTAGCTAAAAAATGATTCTCATTTTTTAAAGCATATTCGATTATACGTTCATCTTGATTAAAAGGTTGTAACTCATCTAAACCTAAAGTTTTAACTGCAATTTGAATGATATCTCTTTCTGGGATAGCAAGGGATCTACTTTGTTTTTTTAAAAAATATTTACCTGCGTCAATTAGAACTTTTTTTGGAACTAAACCTATTAACTCAGAACCTGTTACCCTTAAACCTCTGGCAGTAGCTCTTTCGCAAGTTTTTTCAAAGACATCATGTAAACTTGTTACATTAATATTAGTCAAATTATAAGATATTTGTGCTATTCCATATTCCTCAATATACCAACCTATTCCTTTTAAGTTTTTAAATAATCCTGGTTGTCTTAAAGGATTACCTTTACTGTCCTTTATTATTTTTCCAGAAATTTTATCACCCTCGCGTTTAACTCTACCTGCTTCCCTTAGATCAAATGCTATAGCATTAGCTCTTCTTGAGGACGTGGAATTTAAATTAATATTATAAGCAATTAAAAAATCTCGTGCTGAAATTGCTGTTACTCCAGATTTGACTACACTTTCATTAAAATCGTTTGGACCATAATCCGGTTTCCATTCTTTAGTAATGATTTTCTTTGATAAACCTTCATATTCTCCAGATCTACAATTCGATAAATTAATACGCTTTTGCTCTTTCGCCGCATTTTCATAGCAATAAACAGGGATATTTAAATCATTCCCTACTCTTTTACTTAATTTATGTGCATATTCAACAGTCTCTTCCATTGAAATATTAGAAATAGGTATTAAAGGACATACATCAACAGCTCCCATTCTAGGATGCTCTCCTTTATGAAGACTCATATTAATAAGCTCTTGAGCCTTTTGTATTAATAAAAAAGCAGATTCAATAACTTTTTCAGGTTCACCTACAAAAGTGATAACTGTTCTGTTTGTTGCTTTTCCAGGGTCTACATTTAATAATTTAACACCATCGACAGATTCTACAACATCAACAATTTTATCAATTATAATTTTATTTCTACCCTCTGAAATATTAGGAACACATTCAATTAATTGCATAGTATTTATTATTAATTAAATATATTAATATTAAATTTAATTATTCAAATAATTCAGTTATTAATGAAAATCAGCTTTAAAAATTTTAAAACCGAATATTCATCTAAATTTTACGATTTAAATATTGAATGGTTAGAAAAATATTTTTGTGTTGAAGATTATGATAAAGAGGTCTTAAGCAAACCTGAAAAGTATATAATTAAAAAAGGTGGAATTATTTTGTTTGCTGAATTTAACAATGATATTGTGGGCACTGTAGCATTAATGCCAACAAATAATAAATTTACATTTGAATTAACTAAGATGGCCGTAAATCCAAATTACAGGAATAATAAAATTGGACAGAAATTACTCGAAAAAATTATATCAATTGCTAAAAAAATGAGTTTAAAAAAGATAATTTTATATTCAAATAAAAAATTAAAAAATGCTATACACTTGTATTTAAAATACAATTTTACTGAAATTGCTCTTGAAGATAATTGTCCGTACGTCAGAGCAAATATAAAAATGGAATTATCTATCTAATTAATTTCCTATACTTTATTCTTGTGGGCAAAACTTCTTTTCCTAATCTTTTCTTTTTATTTTCTTCATATTCACTGTAAGCACCTTCGAAAAAATATACTTCAGAGTTTCCTTCAAAGGCTAGAATGTGAGTACAAACTCTGTCTAAAAACCATCTATCATGACTTATAACCACAGCACACCCAGCAAAACTCTCTAAACCTTCTTCCAGTGCTCTTAAAGTGTTAACATCTAAATCATTAGTCGGTTCATCTAAAAGTAAAACATTGCCTTCTTCTTTTAATGTCATAGCTAAATGAAGCCTATTTCTTTCACCACCAGATAATAGTTTAACTTTTTTATTTTGTTCACTCCCACTAAAATTAAATCTACTTAAATAAGCTCTAGAATTTACTTGTCTATTACCCATCATTATAAGTTCTTGGCCATCTGAAAAATTTTCCCAAATACTTTTATCAAGGTCAATATTTGCATGGGATTGATCAACATATGCGATTTTTGCAGTTTCGCCAATCAAAAACTCACCTTTATCAGGGTTAAGTTCTTTCATAATCATTTTAAATATGGTTGTTTTTCCAGCTCCATTTGGGCCAATAATACCAACAATTCCAGCTTGAGGCAAATTAAACTCAAGGTTATCATAAAGTAACTTGTCATCAAAAGCTTTACTTACGTTAATAGAGTTAATAACATTTGTTCCAAGTCGTGGACCATTTGGAATAAATATTTCTAATTTTTCGTCGAGTTGTTTTTGATCCTGATTCAATAACTTATCATAGTTACTTAATCTTGCTTTTTGTTTTGTTTGTCTTCCTTTTGCACCTTGTCTAACCCAATCTAATTCTCTTTCTAGAATCTTTTGTCTTTTTGATGCTGTTTTACTTTCTTGAGCTAATCTTGTTGATTTTTGATCTAACCAAGAAGAATAATTTCCTTTCCATGGGATACCCTCTCCTCTATCTAATTCTAAAATCCATCCAGCTACATTATCTAAAAAATATCTATCATGAGTTACAGCAATAACCGTCCCTTTGTATCTTGCCAAGTGCTGTTCTAACCAATCAACTGATTCAGCATCTAAATGATTCGTAGGCTCGTCTAATAATAATACATCAGGTTCTTGTAATAGCAATCTACATAAGGCAACCCTTCTTCTTTCACCACCAGATAAAAATTTAATTTTTTTGTCAGAACTTGGAGTTCTTAAAGCATCCATTGCAATTTCTAATTTAGTGTCTAATTCCCATGCATTAGATGCATCAATCATATCTTGAAGAACAGACTGCCTATCCATAAGCTTTTGCATTTTATCAGCATTAGAGTATACTTCTTCTAAACCAAATTGGTCGTTTATTGAATTATATTCGTCTAATATAGCGACTGTTTCTCCTACCCCTTCTTTAACAATTTCTAATACAGTTTTATCATCATCAAGAACAGGTTCTTGTTCTAACATACCAACAGAGTAATCTTGTAAAAATGTAATATCTCCTTGAAAATTCTTATCAATTCCAGCAATAATCTTTAGTAAGGTAGATTTACCTGAGCCGTTTAAACCAAGAATTCCAATTTTAGCACCATAAAAGAAGCTTAAATAAATATTTTTTAATACTGGCTTGCTTTCTCCTGAAAATGTCTTAGATAAACCAGACATTGAAAATATTATCTTTTTATCATCACTCATTATACTCTCCCTTTAAGGGCATAAAAAACCCATGCATTAGCAAAAAAACCTATACCAACTGAGACAAACCCCCAACCAGCTACTTCATTGTATTTAAAAGCTCCAAGAGCTACAAGCACTAGACCTATAATTATCATTATAAAGGTTGCCCAACCAAGAACTGTATTTTTATTCATCATTTTCATATTTAGTTATGATTTATTTTTTTTTCTTCTTTTTTTCTTTTTTTCTTTTTTTTCACTCTCAAAATCCATTTCAATATATTTAGCGACTTCTTCTGAAGTTAAAATAGAATTGAGAGATTTCACAAATTGAAACTCATTTAATTTAAGTTTGCTTTGTCTAACATCTCTTGTATAATCTTCATTTTCTACAATTATATTATAATTTTCCATTTTATCAATTAGTAAACCTTTAAGGATTTGCATTTCAAATTCATCTAACATAAATTCATCCTTACATTTAGGTAATACTTTATCTAGTTCTTTGTAAATATCTAAAGTTGACACATATGCAGAACTATCATATTTTGGCATTGGAGCATATCCTCTTTGGCCTCTTTGAACGTTATTTAATTGTTGTGAGTAAGATAAAGTTGAAAACAAACAAATTAGTAGTGATAGCAATGGCTTTTTCATCGAAAAATATTTTTTACTAAACTAGTAAAATTATTATTTAATAAATGGAATTTCTATTATTTTAGTTTGCCTATTATTAACATATCTAAATCCATTTTCTCCAAAAAATCCAGCTTCTTCTAACATGATTTTAACATCTCTATTCCATTCAGAAATAAAAGTGGTAATATTGAGCTCAATTGCATATACAGTATTATAGTTTAACTTGTAATCACCTGCTCCTTTTACCCCTTGTTGAGAATCCCACATTCCAATAGTAGGTCCAGAGGAATGACCATAAGAACCTAACGGGTGAGTATAGATAGATGGTCTTAATCCGATATTCTTTGCTTTGTTCAATGAATTAAGAAGAATATCATTTCCAGAGACTTTGTGTTTAAAATTATTGGTCAGAATATCTTGTAATTGATTTCCCATTTTAAAAGCATTTGTTAAAAAATCAGGGATATTACTATCAGATTCTTTCATAACATAAGCTAAACGCTGACAGTCTGAATTTAAACGTAAATAAGTTATTCCAAAGTCACAATGAAGCAAATCACCGTAATTAATAATTTTATCAGTAGGTCTTTCTGAGAAAGAATTTAAATGATCTTTTTGAAATTCACTGTTTCTCTGTATATCTACAGTTGGATGAAACCAAGTGTCTAACCCAAGTTCTGTTACTTTTTGTCTCATCCACCATTCAATGTCAGTAGTGGTTGTTAAACCTGGTTTTATTACTGAATTTGAAAAAGCTTCTGAAATAATATTATGAGTAATTGATATTACATCTTCATATAATTCCATCTCATATACAGTTCTTGTTTCTATCCATAAATTAGATAATGTTTCAGCGCTGACAATTTTATTTTTATAATTTGATGGTAGTACTTCCATAAATTCATCAAAGTCAGTTTTATCTAAGCCATCCGAAATATTAAAATCTTTAGAGAAATTTAAGCCTATTTTTTCAGGTTTACGTTCTTCAATTAACTCAACTAACCTTTTCCATTGAATTGGTTGAGTTTCCTTGTCCCATGCTGAAATTATATTATCTCCAAAATTATATCTTGCTACTGCTAGTTTATCAATTGTATTGTTTTTTTTATTTCTGTAAAAAAGTATGATGGTTCTTCTTCTTGCATTCAACCATTCAGCAGGTAACATTGTTTTTAAAACTGGATCTTCATTATATTCTCTAGAAATTAAAATCCACATATCTATATCAGATTGATCCATTAAATCTGGTAAAAGATTATTTAATCGGTCTTTCAAAACACTATTGACAACTTCAGCTCTATTTTTTTCGGATAATATTTCTTGAGAAAATATATTTGTTGTAATTAAAAATGCTATGATCAGTTTATACATAATTATTTATTTTATGGTTAATTTGGTATTAATTCTATCGATTTTTTTTGATTTAGTGTAAATGAATTTATTGATAAAATAAACTTCTTTTGGCTTTTCAAATTTGTTTAAAGAATTAAAAATACTCTCATTAAATTTATATTTTTTAGATTCAATTATAAGTATTAATTTTTCTCCCAATACATCATCTTTTAATGAAGATATAATATAATTTTTAGAAATATATTTAGAGAGTTTCCTTTCTATATCTTCCGGGCTTAATTTAACCCCACCTGAGTTAATAACATTATCAGCTCTACCAATTAAATGAAACTCATTATTAGATTTAATTTTTACGATATCATTTGTGATTATTTTATTTTTAGTAATTGAGGGAACGCTAATTACTAAACAGTTATTTAAATCTGTTGATATACTAACACCATTTAAAACTTTAAAGGGGGTTGATATAGAATCATTTTTAGAAACTCTCTTTACGGCTATGTGAGTGGCTGTTTCAGTCATTCCGTATGTTTCATAATAAGTATCAATTTTGGATAAAATATTTGAACTTAAAGAATTAGAGACTTTAGAACCACCAAGAATAAGTTTATTTATATATTTAAGTTTATTGATTGAATTACTAGCTTGCATTGGTGTCATTGCTGAGAAAAAATAATTTTTATTAATAAATTTAGAAGGATTGGATGTTGGCTTATTTAGTTGTAGATCTAAACCAATAACCATAGCTCTAACTAACATCATCTTGCCAGCAATAAAGTTCATTGGTAAAAAAGAAATAGCTAAATATCCAGGTTTTAGATTAAAGTAATCTTTAGTTAGATTCACTGAATTCAAAAGTGAGGTTTTTTCAAGCTTAATAACTTTAGGCTCACCAGTTGATCCAGATGTTTTACATAGGATAAAAGGTTCTTGATTAAAAACTTCTAAAATAAAATTAGAGAGATCAATTAAATCAATATTATTAATTTCGATATTTTTTAATGCAAATTTTACTAATTCTCTCCTATTATAATGGTTAGAATTTAATTTAAAATTTTTATTAATAGTTATCATAATTACAAATATACAATACGTTAAATTTATAAATATTTTAACTCTGTGTATAATTATTATAAATATATTTGAATCATATTAATTCAAATAAAATTATTAAAATAGATGATTAAAAAATCTCTCTTAACAATATTAATTCTAGTGAAGACTTTCAGCTATGCTCAATTTTACAAGACATATAAATGGTCTGAAAATACTGTTAATGTACAACAAATTGATTCTAGCTTTCAAGAATCATCGATAGGTATTTTAAATAAATATATTGTCGAATTTAAAGAATCAAATGACAGTTTAAATAATTCATTTGAAAAATTTCTTACCAGACATACAATTATAAAAATTCTAGATGAAGATGGAGCTAAATATCATAACATTATATACATACCTATGTATAATTCAGATTATTTAGTTGATTTAAAATTAAGAACAATAGATAGTTCTGGAACTGTGGTCAATTTAGAAAATTCAAATCTAACAGAACTTGATAATAAAGAATTTAATAAGAATTTTAAAATTTATCAATTACCTGAATTACAGAAAAACTCAACTCTTGAATATATTTACACCACCAAAGAAAGAAATGAAATTCATGGCAGTCAGATATTACAGGAGGAGTATTTTAATACTAAAACGGAATTTATTTTAATCCCAAATAATTTTAAGTCAAAAGTTAAATCTTACAACACTAATGAAGTTTTTAATTTAGATTTAATTAATAATATTAAGGTCAAGAAAATTACAATTAACAATTTAAAAGCTATAGATAATGAGGAGTATTCAACACTTCAAGCCAATAGAGTCAACATTAGTTATCAATGCTATTTAGCTGATAAAGTAACTCCACAAAATGAATTTTGGAAAAATATAACCAATAGCATACACACCATAGCATTTCCAAAGAAATTCTCTAAAGAATTAATTGAGCTTAATCAACTGATTTTTAAAGATCTTAAACAAACAAAATCAAATCTTGGACATAAAGACAAAAATCTTTACACATTTAATAAAATTAATTTAATTGATAACTATATTAAAAATAATTTTATAGTTCAAGATAACAGTAGTGCTGAGTTCTCTCGTTTAGATTATATTTTAAAAAACAAAAAAGGTAGTAATATTGGAATAGTTCAATTATACTCTAGTCTTTTATTGTATAATAATATAGATTATGAACTATTAATAACTTCCAACAGATATTTCAATAAATTTGATCCAGACTTTTTTAATCCAGATAATTTAAGAGAAATTTTATTTTATTTACCTGAAATAAAAAAATACATTATTCCTGATAGAAGCGAATATAGAGTTGGAGAAGCACCATTTAATGTTTTAGGTAATTATGGAATTTATATTGATAAAAATAAAGACTATTATTTCAGTACAATAATTGAAGATGACAAAAGATTTAGTACCATCAATAGAGAAATAAATGTTGAATTTAAAAAAATGAAAGAAGTAGTAATTAATGAAACTCAAAAATTTACAGGTCATTGGGCTATAACTAATAGAGCTATGTTGAATTTATCAAATAATCTCAATTCAAATGAGTTAATAGATTATTTAACTACTTCAGGTTTAAAAGGAAAAAAAATAATTGAATATTCTGTAAGTAATAAAGATATTTATCAACCAATTTATAATAATCCATTTATAGTTAAATCTATAATCTCCACAGACAGCTTACTTAAAAAACAAAATGCTAATAATAAAAAAACTAAAAGATACGTGTTTAATTTAGGTAGTGTAATAGGTACACAAAGTGAATTATATACCAATAAAAAAAGAATAAATTCTATTGAAATTAGATATCCTAATTATTATGATTATAAAATTTCTGTAAAAATACCTCGTGGATACAAAATTGATGGAGTTGAAAATATAAACATTAACGAAAATTATATTTCTAATGGGGATATAATTGCAAAATTTGAATCAAACTACAGTATTGAAGGCAATAAACTAAATATTTCTATCCAAGAGTTCTATAAATCATTAAACTATAGTAAATCTAAGTATGATGATTTTAGAAAAGTCATTAATGCTGCAGCTGACTTTAATAAATTAAATATTGTCTTTGTTAGAAAATAATTTCAATAAACTTATTACCCAGTAAATTAATATGAATTGAATAATAATTCTCATTAATAATAATGATTTGTTTAAAAGTATATTTTCACTTACCTGAAAAGTAAACAACATGTCAAAGTGGACGACAAAAAATAAAATCAATAAACCAACAAGTAAATACACTCCTGTTTTGCGAGTCTGATTGAATAATATTAATAATCCTCCAAGAATCTCCAAAACCCCGCTTAAATCAATTAAAAACTGCTTAAAAGGAATAAATGAAGGAGTTATTTTAATATAGAATTGTGGATTAGTAAAATGAGCAACCCCAGCGTAAATAAATAGAATTGATATTAGATATAGATTTATATACTTTTTCAAGCTTCATCTTTAGTTGAAATGTCCCAAACAGGGCCAGCTAGCTTATCATACCAATTATTCCAATTATATATCTT
>JABHBC010000241.1 GCA_018674025.1 Flavobacteriaceae bacterium | reverse complement strand
TAGGAGCCTCTTCAGCAGGAGCCTCTTCAGCAGGAGTCTCTTCAGCAGGAGCCTCTTTAGAAGGAGCTTCTTCAGCAGGAGCTTCTTCAGCAGTAGCTTCTTCAGCAGTAGCTTCTTCAGCAACAGCCTCTTCAGCAGCAGCAACTTGGGCTTCAACTCTAGCTTTATTCACTAGTTTTTCAGCTTCTAATTCTTTAGCTTTTTTATTAGCTTCTTCTTTTTCAAGGGAACTAATTTTGGAATCTATTTTCGATGTTTTTTCTTCGAGCCAAGCTGCAAGTTTTGTTTCGGCCTCCTCTAATGTAAGAGCACCTTTTGCTACACCTCCTAGTAGGTGATGTTTGAGCATTGCACCCTTATATGATAAAATATTTCTAGCAGTATGTGTGGGTTGGGCACCATTTTGGAGCCATTTTACTGAACCATCAATGTCTAGTTCAATTATTGGTGGGTTTACATTAGGATTGTAACTTCCTAATTTTTCTAAATACTTACCATCTCGTTTTGATCTGGAATCAGCTGCAACTATCCAGTAATAAGGTTTTCCTTTTTTACCGTGTCTTTGTAATCTAATTTTTACTGGCATAATAATTAATTTGTGAGGTTCTCGACCTCTGTTATTAATGAGAGCGCAAATATAATAATATTTTCTAATTCTAATTAATTCTTTTGTTTTTTTGTTTTACTTTTATATAAATATTTAAATTTTATGAAAAAAACCATCTATACTTTATTGATTTCTTGTCTAATTTCAAGTTGTTCTACTGAGATTGAATATAGAATACCAGCATTTCAGGCAACTATAAATGGCTCTAATAATTGGGAGGCTACAAACTTTAGTGTAACTACAAATGCCTTGGGTGAAGGTATAATTACTGGAAATAATTTTAATTCCGCAATTACCTTAAGATTTCCATCAATTAATATAGGAGTTTATGATTTTCGTGAAAATTTAATTGGAGAAGCTACTTATCAAGACACAATTCAATATTCAACATTAAATGACGGAATAGCAAGTATTGCTTATTTCAGTGATGGAGAAATTTCAATTAATGAAATAACTCCTGATTCTAAGATTAGCGGAACATTCACTTTCAATGCGTACAATTCATCAGGTGAATCTACTGTTAATGTATCTCAAGGTATTTTTTATAGACTTCCGTTAACGCAAACAACAGATTAATTAATGTATTTAATATTTGATACAGAAACTACAGGGTTACCTAAAAATTGGAACGCTCCTGTTTCAGATATCGACAATTGGCCTCGTTGTGTTCAAATAGCTTGGCAAATTCATGATAGTCTTGGTAATTGTATTGAAAATAAGGACTTTTTAATTAAACCTGATGGGTATAATATTCCATATGATTCAGAAAAAATACATGGAATCTCCACTGAGCTTGCCGAAAAAGATGGTTATGTTTTACTGGACGTATTAAAACTATTCAACGAAGCTGTTAAGAAATCAAAATTTGTTATTGGTCATAACGTAAAGTTTGATTTAAATATAATGGGTTGTGAATTTTACAGAGCAAATCTTCAAAATAATTTGGATGTTGCCAAAATTCTGGATACTTGTTATGAAAAAACTGCGTCATTGTGTATGATACCAGGAGGTAGAGGAGGAAAATATAAGTTTCCAACCTTAACTGAACTTCACTCATTTCTTTTTTCGAACCCATTTGCTGAGGCACATAATGCAACTGCTGACGTTGAAGCCACAACTAGATGTTTTTTAGAATTGATTAGAATTAAAAATTATTCTTTAGCTGAATTAGATCAGTCAGACGGATATTATGAAGATTTTATTAGACAAAACAAATCTTTGATTGAGCCTTTAGGAATTAAACACATAAATCTAAAAAAAAAATCTGCTTTAATTAAGCAAAAGTTAAGCAAAGAGACCGAAGACTCTAATGATCAAAATATTCTAGTTTCTAAAGAACTTCAAAATTCAAATTTTGTTCACCTTCATAATCACTCTCAATTTTCAGTTCTTCAATCCACAATTAGCATTAAGGATTTAGTCGATTCTACATCTAAATATAACATGCCTGCTGTTGCGTTGACTGATCATGCAAACATGATGGGTTCATTTAGATTTATAAATGAAATTAATCAATACAATAAGCAGATAAAAATTGATAATTCTAAATTGACTGATGATGAAAATGATAAAATAAAATCTCCGATAAAACCTATTTTAGGATGTGAGTTTTTTGTTTGCGAAGATCATCTAAATAAATCTTTTAAAGATTATGGCTATCAAATTGTTTTATTAGCAAAAAATAAAAATGGTTACCAAAATTTAGCTAAATTATCTTCAATAGCTTACACTAAAGGTTTTTATTATGTTCCTAGAATCGATAAAAATTTAATACTAAAATATAAGAAAGATATCATTGTGTTAAGTGGCAATTTATATGGTGAAATTCCTAGTAAAATACTTAATATAGGAGAAAAACAAGCTGAAGATTCTTTATTGTGGTGGAAAAGAAATTTTGGAAGTGATTTTTATCTTGAAATAATGAATCATAATCAAGAAGATGAAAAAGTTGTAAATAAAGTAATCAAAAGATTTTCCATTAATCATAAAATCAAATTAATTGCAACAAATAATAATTATTATTGTGAAAAGCAAGACGCTAATGCACATGATATTTTGTTGTGTGTCAAAGATGGCGAAAAACAATCCACTCCAATTGGAAGAGGCAGAGGCTTTAGGCATGGGTTACCAAATCACGAATATTATTATAAATCTTCAGATGAAATGAAGTCTCTTTTTAGAGATTACCCAGAATCAATTATTAATATACAAGAGGTAATAGACAAAATAGAAATTTATTCTTTATACAGAGACGTTTTACTACCGAAATTTGAAATACCAAGTGAATTTGAAGATTCTAATGATTTGAAGGATAATGGAAAAAGAGGTGAAAATAATTATTTGAGACATTTGACCTTGGAAGGAGCAAAAAAAAGATACGATGAAATAACAGCTGAACTCACCGAACGTATTGATTTTGAACTTAATACTATTGAAAAAACTGGATATCCAGGATACTTTCTAATTGTTGAAGATTTTATTAGAGAAGCTAGAAATATGAATGTTTCAGTTGGTCCTGGCAGAGGATCTGCCGCAGGCTCTGTTGTAGCTTATTGTTTATGGATAACAAATATTGACCCCATTAAATACGACTTACTTTTCGAGAGATTTTTAAATCCCGATAGAGTTAGTATGCCAGATATTGATATTGATTTTGATGATGAAGGCAGAGGTAAGGTTATGGATTATGTAATAAATAAGTATGGAGATACACAGGTTGCGCAAATTATTACTTACGGAACAATGGCAGCAAAATCATCTATCAGAGATACTGCCAGAGTTCTAGACTTACCTTTAAATGAAGCTGATCGATTAGCTAAATTAGTTCCAAATATGTCAAAATTAAAAACAATATTTGAGACTGAAGCTAATAAACTCAGGAGTGAATTTCGACCAGAAGATTTGGACAAAGTAAATCAACTTTTAAATATATCAGGTGGAAACGATCTTGAGGCTGAAACAATTAGTCAAGCAAGAATTTTAGAAGGATCGGTTAGAAATGTAGGAACACATGCGTGTGGAGTAATAATTACACCTGACGATATTACTAATTTTGTTCCGGTAGCCACTGCTAAAGACTCTGATCTTTATGTTACTCAATTTGATAATTCTGTTGTGGAACAAGCTGGTTTGCTGAAAATGGATTTTTTAGGATTAAAAACACTTTCACTAATAAAAAGTACAGTTAAAATTGTAAAAGCGAAACATGGAATTGTTTTAGATCCTGATAATTTTCCACTTGACGATATAAAAACATTTGAATTATTTCAAAAAGGTGAAACAGTTGGTGTCTTTCAATATGAATCTGCTGGAATGCAAAAACATTTAAAGGATTTAAAACCTACTGTTTTTGATGATTTAATAGCAATGAATGCACTTTATCGACCTGGACCAATGGAGTATATACCAAGCTTTATAAACAGAAAGCATGGTGATGAAAAAATAGATTATGATTTACCTGAAATGGAAGAGTATTTAAAAGAAACATACGGAATCACAGTTTATCAAGAGCAAGTAATGTTGTTGTCACAAAAATTAGCTGATTTTTCTAAAGGTGAGGCTGATGTTTTAAGAAAGGCAATGGGTAAAAAACAAAAATCTGTTCTTGATAAAATGAAACCTAAATTTTTAAGTCAGGCTTCTGCAAAAGGTTTAAATGTTGATAAATTAGAAAAAATCTGGAAGGATTGGGAGGCTTTCGCGAGTTATGCTTTTAATAAATCTCATTCGACTTGCTATGCATGGATTGCGTACCAGACAGCTTATTTAAAATCTAATTACCCTGCCGAATATATGGCCGCAGTTTTATCTAACAACATGAATGACATTAAGTCTGTAACGTTTTTTATGGAAGAATGTAAAAGAATGAAATTAAATGTTTTAGGTCCTGATGTTAATGAATCATATTATAAATTTTCTGTGAATCAAAAAAATCAAATTAGGTTTGGAATGGGTGCAGTAAAAGGAGTTGGAGCAAATGCTGTAGCAACGATTGTAAATAATAGAAAAAAAGATGGGAATTATTATTCAATCTTTGATTTAGCTAAAAGAATTGATCTTCGAGCTGCGAACAAAAAGGCTTTTGACAATTTAGCATTTTCAGGTGCTTTTGATTGTTTTAATAATGTTCATAGAGCACAGTATTTTAATGATGATGGAGATGGTGTAACATTTTTGGAGAAAACTATGCGCCATGCTTCAAAATATCAAGAAAACATCAATTCTTCTCAAGTTAGTTTATTTGAAAATTCTAGCGAGGTTCAATTTTCTGAGCCATCAATTCCTAATTGTAACGAATGGGATCCGTTAGAAAAATTAGCAAGAGAAAAAGAAGTAGTTGGAATATATATTTCAGGTCATCCATTAGATGATTTTAAAGTTGAAATGAATACATTCTGTAATTCTAATGTTACTGCATTTAAAAACATGGAAAATTTTATTAATAAAGAATTAGCATTTGGAGGAATTCTTACTGAAGTTGAGCATAGGATAAGTAGGCAAGGAAAGGGTTGGGCGTCATTTATTATTGAGGATTATTTAGACTCTTATGAGTTTAGGATTTTTGGAGAAGATTATTTAAAGTTTAAACACTTCTTAATTATTAATAATTTTTTATTTATTAAGGCTTTAATAAAAGAAGGTTGGCAAAATAGAGATACTGGAAAAAAAGGAGATCCAAGGATTCAATTTAACAGTTTTAAATTGTTACATGATGTTCTAGATTCGTTTGCAAAAAAATTATCTATTCAATTGAAAATTAATGAAATTGATAACAATAAATTAGTAAAATTAAATCAAATAATTGATAAGTTTAAAGGCGATCACAGACTTAATTTTGTTGTCTATGACGATGTAGAAAAGGTTAAGGTAGACATGATTAGTGAAAATAAAAAAGTGAATATTTCTCAAGACTTATTGGATGAATTGGATAAGGAAAAGATTTATTTTAAATTAAATTAAAAAAATGAGATTATTATTAAGTATTTTTTTGTGTTTTTTAGCTCACAATAATTTTTACGCTCAAAAAGCTAAATCAAGTGAACAGCTTAAATCTATTGATTCTATAACTTTAAATATGAAAGTTGATAAAGGTTTAATAAACACATATCAAAATAAAAAAAATGAATTATATTTTGAAATTAATAAAAGCTTACTTAAAAAAGAGCTTTTAGTGGTTACACGATTAGCTCAGATTCCTGCTGACTATTCTGGATACTTAAATGCAGGTTCCAAGACAGCTGAACATGTAGTGGAATTTGTAAAAAATGGACAAAAAATCTTATTAAAAGAGGTTAGTTATTCAAATGTTGCAAATAGTAATGATCCAATTTCAATTAGTGTTTCTGAAAATAATTTCAAACCTATTTTAGCTGCATTTGAAATAAAAAATTCCGATGAAGACAGTTATTTAATAGATGTTACAAGTTATTTTATGTCGGATTCACCTGGTTTTAACATTATTAGATCTTACGATAAGGATAATTATAAAATTGGAGGGGTTGACAAAAAAAGAAGTTTTATAGATTCTGCTAAAAGCTTTGCTAAAAATACAGAAATCTTACACACTCTTACTTTTAGCGCAAATAAAGCTCCAAGAAAAAATCAAACTAAGTCATTTAGCTTTCAAATTAACCATTCAATTATTGCTCTTCCTGATGATTTAATGCCTATTAGATATGAAGATAATAGAGTAGGTTGGTTCAATATTGAAAAAATTAATTATAGCTCCAACGCTTTAAAATCTGATAAATTTAGTATTGTCAGAAGATGGAGGCTGGAACCTTCAGACATAGATGCCTATAACAAAGGACTTTTAGTTGAGCCGATAAAGCCTATAATATATTATTTAGACCCTGCTACTCCTCTTAAGTGGAGGAAATATTTTAAAATGGGTATTGAAGACTGGAATACAGCTTTTGAAAAAGCTGGTTTTAAAAATGCTATTATTGCCAAAGACCCACCTACAAAGGAAGAAGATCCTGACTTTAGCGCCGAAGATATTCGATATTCAACTGTTAGATATGTTGCCTCTACGACTAGAAATGCTGTTGGTCCTAGTGTATCAGACCCAAGAACAGGAGAAATATTAGAAAGTGACATTATTTGGTATCATAATCATTTAAGGTCATACAGAAATAGATATTTAATTGAGACAGGCGCTGCAAACCCTAAAGCAAGAACTTTAGATACTCCTGAAGAAGAAATTGGTGAAATGATGCGTCGTGTTATTTCTCATGAAATTGGACACGCTTTAGGTCTACCACATAATATGAAAGCTAGTAGTGCATATCCAGTCGATTCATTAAGGTCAGGAAGCTTTACTCAAAAATTTGGAATTGCAACATCAATAATGGATTATGCCAGATATAATTATGTAGCTCAGCCTGGTGATAAAAATATCAGGTTTGTAAGACAGCTTGGCCCTTATGATGATTATTCTATCGAGTGGGGATATAGATATTTTGGTGACACCCCAGAAAATGAAAGAGAAATTTTAAGAAAATTTGTTGATTCTAAGTCATTAGACCCTATATATATGTTTGGTGGTTATGGGAATGATCCTAATTCACAAACAGAAAATATTGGTAACGATCCAGTAAAGGCTAGTATGTATGGGATTAAAAACTTAAAGATTGTAGCTAAAAACTTGACTAATTGGACTTTGGAGCCAAATGCCAACTATGAAGATTTAAATGAAATCTATGGAGAATTAATTTCTGTGTACCGAAGATATATTTATCATGTACATAATATGGTGGGTGGAATTTATAATACAACTCATAATTCAAACCAAACTGGAGTTACAACATATTTAAACACTGATGTTTCTAAACAGAAAGAGGCTTTATTATTTTTAGAACAAAATCTTTGGAAAACACAAGATTGGCTTATGAAAAAGAAGTTAGTATCTAAAATCAAGGAAGAGGGGGTTTTAACTTCATTTCAAGATTTGCAAATTGGGGCTCTAAACAGATTATTGAGCGTCAACAAACTAAATAGAATGTTATCTGCTCAAGAATCTCTTGAGGGGAATCCATTAACTGTTGAGCAGTTGCTTCAAAGTTTATTTAAAACGATAGCGACTAAGCCATTTAGTGATGATTTATTTGAGCAAGGATTGCAACTTCATTTCGTAAATAGAATAACTTTTTTAATGAATGAAAAAGATTTAAATCCAACAGTGAAAGGATTGTTAATGCAGCTAAAAAATGATTTTAATTCATTATCAAAACGTAAAATAAGGTTTGCTAAAGGCAAGAAAAAAGCTCATTTCAATTATTTAAAAAGTTTAAGTAATAATTAGTAATGTTTTTTTAATTAATTTTGACTTTTAATTTTTAAATATATAAAGATATGGCATTGGAAATTACAGATAGTAGTTTTGAGGAAACAGTATTAAAAAGTGAAAAACCGGTGATGGTTGATTTTTGGGCTGCTTGGTGTGGACCATGTAGAATGGTTGGGCCAATAATTGATGAAATTAGTAGTGAATATGAAAATAAAGCTATTGTTGGAAAAGTAGATATCGATTCAAATCAAGAATTTGCTGCTAAATACGGAGTTAGAAATATCCCAACTGTTTTGGTGTTTAATAATGGTGAATTGGTAGATAGACATGTTGGTGTAGCTCCTAAAGACACGTATACTACTGCATTAGACAACCTTCTTAAATAAGCTTTTACCCTAATAAATTTATTTATTCTACAATTAATTAATAATTTTTATAAAATTATTTGTGGTATAAAAAATCGAGTGTATATTTGCTCCGCTCAAAGCAACGGTCTGGTAGTTCAGTTGGTTAGAATACCTGCCTGTCACGCAGGGGGTCGCGGGTTCGAGTCCCGTCCAGACCGCAATTAAAATGTTGTGTTGCTAATAGGTGTTTTACCTATTAGAGGTTTTTATAAAACCAGTGGAAAGCTTTCCTTTTTCTTATTAAGAAATTGGGATGCTTTTTTATTTAAATAATATATTTTACTCAAATAATAGCAAATTTGAAGCGTATTATACCTACTATAACGTTTTCGTGTTACAATTATAGAATTATTAGTTATTAGTCTTTTTTTGTATTGATTAATTATTCATTCGCTTGTTTTACTGTTTTTTATTGAAAAATTCATTTCTTATGTTTTAAATTATTACATATGTCTTAATTTAGCACTCTCAATTTTAGGTTATGTGTAATAAATCATAAGCTTTTTGATAATTCCTTAATAACTTAAAGATTAAATTAAATTATTTAAATAAAAAATTCATGAAAATATCATTTTTAAATTTATGTCTGTTTATTGGAACAATGTTCTCTACTATTCAGAGCCAGAATATTTCTGGAAAAGTTTCAGATACTAATCTTATTCCTATTGGAGGAGTAAATGTTAGTGTTGAAAATTCAAATAATGGAGCTGTTACTGATTTTGATGGAAATTTTTCTCTATCAAACGTTGATTCTAATTCAAAATTAGTCTTTAGTTATTTAGGATATCAGACTGTTACTGTTGAGGTTGGAATGCAAAAACAGTTTTCCATAATTTTAAATGAAGATCTTAGTGAACTTGATGAAGTTGTTGTAATTGGTTATGGTTCTCAGAAATTGAGTGATATTTCTGGTGCTGTTTCTACAGTTAGTTCAAGTGCTATTGAGGCAATTAAGCCTGTTAGAGTTGAAGATGCTCTTCAAGGTCAAGCTTCTGGTATAAATATTATTTCTAGTGGATCACCTGGATCTAAACCAACAGTTTTAATTCGTGGTATTACATCTTACGCTGGAAATTCTCCATTAGTTGTTATTGATGGTGTTTCGCAATCAATTGATGATTTAAATTCACTTAATCCAAGTGATATTAAGTCTGTTAATGTTTTGAAAGATGCAGCTCTAGCTTCTATATATGGTGTTAAAGGAGGTAGCGGTGTAATCGTTGTTACTACTAAGTCAGGAGAAAGAAATTCTGACACTTCTTTTAACTTTAGTACTTCAGTCGGTAATCAATCTGTCGTTAAAATGATAGATGTTTTAAATGCAAGTGAATATGGTGCTATTTTAAATGAAGCAAGTATGGCAGCTGGTGAAGGTTTAATTTATCCAGACCTATCAGGATTAGGTAAAGGAACAAACTGGCAAGAGGAAGTAATTAATGATGCAGCAATTGTTAATCATTCCATTACTGCTTCTGGAGGTAGTGATAAGACATCCTTTTATGTTTCAGCTGGTTATTTAGGTCAAGACGGTGTTGTTGGTCCATCAGAAAAATCTTTTTTTAACAGAACAAACTTTACAACAAATATTAATACTGATTTAACTGAAAAAACTAAACTATTAGTTAATACAAATTATACTAACATAAAAGGAAAAGGACTTCCAGAAAATGGAATAAATAGTGTTCTTTCTAACTCATTAAATTTTGACCCAACAGTTAATCCTTACGAAAATGGAAGTTTTGGAATTAGTGAAACAATCACTCAGGAGATTATAAATCCATTAGCCCAAATTGATAATACATACAATGAAGGAAATACCAATAAGCTTACTGGTAAGATTGAATTACAACATGATTTAATGGATAATTTAAAAGTTACTTCTAGATTTGGTTATACTTTTGTTGATATTTATAATAAAAACTTTATTCCCTTAGCATTTTATGGTAGTGGTCACAATGCTACTAATGCTAACGAAGATTTAAGTCCTATAGTTTCTGTTGATGCTGAAGGTACAATTGTATCGACTCATAATAGAATTTCAGAATCTAAAACAAACTATTTCAACTATACTTTTGAAACATATGCAAATTATGATTTTACAATTAATGAAAATCACAACTTTCAAACGGTGCTAGGTTTTTCAATTGGAGAAAATAAAGGTGAATATATAGGTGCATTTAACGAAGATGTTCCTTTTAACTCGTGGGCCTATGCAGATATAAGTGCTGCTACTGGAAACGCATCTCAGCAAACTTCAAGTTCTTGGCAATATGTTGGAAGAAATGTTTCTTATTTCTCAAGATTATTATATGATTTTAATGAAAAATACTACTTCTCCTTTACTGGTAGAGTAGACGGATCTACATCATTTGGTACAAATAATAAGTTTGGATTTTTCCCTTCTGCTTCACTGGGTTGGGTAATTTCAAAGGAAGACTTTTTTGAAGACGCTCCTTTAGATTACTTAAAGTTTAGAGCTAGTTATGGATCTCTTGGAAATGATAATATCAATCCTCAATTTGCACTTATTTCTACTTTTCCTAGCTATACTTTTGATGGAAGTATAATTAATGGTTCTGCACTTGGGTCTGTTCCTAATGAGGATGTTTCATGGGAAAATCAAGTTCAGATGAACTTTGGAATTGATACTAGACTATTTGATAATAAACTTTCAATAACAGTTGATTATTTTAAGAAAACAGTTGATGATTTATTATTTGCCCCTAATCTATCATTATACCTAGGAACTCCAAGTTTCCCAACAACGAATATTGGTAAAACTCAAAGCACAGGTATTGATGCTTCACTTTCATATGATACAACTATAGGAAAAGACTTTAATATTAGTACAAACCTTAATTTCACAACATCTGATAATGAAGTTTTAGAAATAAACAATGGCGACAGGTATATATGGGGAGCTGGATATGGAATTCCTTACACTCCAATTGTAAGATTTGAAGAAGGATATAGCCCTGGATACTTTTTTGGTTATAAAACAAATGGAATATTTCAAACACAAGCTGAGGTTAATTCACATGCTACACAAAATGGGGCAGCGCCTGGAGATATAAGATTTGTTGATGTTAATTCGGATGGGATTATAAATGACAGCGATAGAACTGAAATAGGTGACCCTTTTGCTGATTTTACAATTGGGTGGAATTTAGCTGTTGATTATAAGAATTTTGATTTTAGTGTATTTACATACGCTTCAGTAGGTAATGATATTTACAGAGCTTACGAAAGAAACTTAAATTATACTAATCGATTTGCTTCAACATTAGATAGATGGACTGGAGCAGGGACAAGTAATTCAGAACCTAGAGTCTCATTTATTGATTCAAATAATAACAGAAGAGCATCTGATAGATACATTGAAGATGGAAGCTACCTTAGAATAAAAAATATTCAACTAGGATATACTTTTCCAGAATCGTTTGCAAACCAGATTGGTTTTGATGAAATCAGAGCATACACTCAGGTTAAAAACTTACTTACTTTAACTGAATATTCTGGTTATGATCCAGAAATTTCAAATGGTGGAGTATTAAACACTGGTATTGATATAGGAACCTACCCACAACCAAGAACTTGGTCTATGGGATTAAATATTAAATTTTAATAATAGAAATTATGAAAAAGATTAAACAAATATTTACATTACTGACTGTTAGCATTTTGTCATACACATGTGCTGATCACGTTGACTACGAACCAATAGAGGGTTATGCTATTACTGCAGACGTTTACTTTCAATCAGAAAGTGATTATGATGCTGCATTGATAGGAACTTACGATCCGCTTCAATGGTTATTTTTTAACATGCAAATTGGAGATATAGCTTCAGATAATTCTCTATGTGGAGGCGAAAGTGCATCAGATTATCTTGGTCTACAACAAATTGATGATATGACTCATTATCCGAACAATGATAATTTAAGATCAATTTGGCAGTGGTTATATGAAGGTGTCAACAGAGCTAATTATATGGAAGAAAATAAATCTCTATTAGATTTTGATAATAAAGACGCTCTTTACGGAGAGGTTTATTTCTTAAGAGCATATTACTATTTTGAATTGGTAAGATTCTTTGGAGATGTTCCATTATTTGTAGATGGAAGATTAACTGCTGGAGATGCTGGAACATTAAGTAGAACTCCTAAAGAAGATGTTTATGCTCAAATTGAATTAGACCTTCAAAATGCAATATCAACCTTGCCAAACTCTCAAAGTCAAGTAGGAAGAGTTAATAAATTTACTGCAAATGCTCTACTTGGTAAGGTGTTGCTATACCAAGATAAATTTACTGAAGCGGCAACTGCTTTTGATCAAGTTATTGGAGTTTACTCTTTAGTTTCAGATTATGGAAGTCAATTTTTGTCTTTTGGTGAAAACGGGCCAGAATCTGTTTTTGAAATTCAATACACTAATACATCAAATTGGTATGATTGGGGTTGCCCACAATGCTCAGAAGGAAATTATGGAATAATAATGAACGGACCAAGAGGATGGGATGGACCTGAATACGCTCAAGGATGGAGTTTTAATGTTCCAGTAAACTCTTTATATGAATCATTTGAAGAAGGAGATACCAGAAGAGATGCTTCTATTTTAGATATGGTTGCTTATTCTGCTGCAACAGGAGCAAACTACACAGAAGGATATGAGCATACAGGATATTACAATAATAAATATATTCCTAGAGCTGGACAAAGTGGAGCTCAAACGGAACTAAATTATTTAAATAATTATAGAATAATTAGATATGCTGATGTCTTATTAATGGCTGCTGAAGCCAATAATAGAGGTGGTATTAGTGATGCTTTAGCTCAACAGTACTTAAATGAAGTTAGAAGAAGAGCTTTTGGAGACCAAGATCATGATATTACAGCAACAGGAACTGCTCTTACAGATGCAATTTGGGCTGAAAGAAACTTTGAGCTTTCAATGGAGGGGCACAGATTTTTTGATTTAGTAAGAACTAATCAAGCAGCTTCCAAAATTAATGGTTTTGTCGAAGGAAAGCATGAGGTTTTCCCAATTCCACAAGCGGAAATTGATATTTCTGGTTTGACTCAAAATTCTGGTTACTAAAAATTAATTTATACAAAAACATGAAAAAATTAAAATATTTATTAAACGTATTTCTTGCTTCTGCCTTAATATTTGCTTGTGTAGAAGAAATAGAAAATAATATTGATTTTGTTGAGACTATTCAAGCCCCAACAAACGTATCTGCTATGATTAGCATAACTCAAGATAACACTGGTGTAGTTACAATTACCCCTACTGGTGAAGGAGTTGTTAGTTATACTGTTGATTTTGGAGATGGTTCTGATTCCTCTGATTCGGTAAATCCAGGAAATTCTGTTGTAAATACATACCCTGAAGGTACGTACGAGGCAATCATAACAGCAGTTGGTTTGAATGGTGAAGTAACTGAAACAGTTGTCTCTGTTGTAGTTTCTTATTCTGCACCTGAAAACTTATTAGTAACTATCAATAATGTACCTGGAAATGCTTTCGACATAACTGTATCTGCAGCAGCAGATTTAGCTGCATCATTTGAGGTTTATTTTGGAGATCAAGGAGCTGATGAGGCGCCTACTCCTCTTCAAATAGGAGAGACTCTAACATACACGTATTCAAATGTCGGAGAATACATGGTTACAGTAGTTGCGTTAAGTGGTGGAGCAGCTACTACTGAATACTCAGAGCTAGTTACAATAGTTAACCCATTACTGATGCCTATTGATTTTGAAGATCCAACATTAAATTATTCATTTGTTGATTTTGGAAATGCTCAAAGTACTGTGATTCCTAATCCTGATCCATCTGGAGTAAACAATAGTAGTACTGTTGGTCAATCAGTTAAGTTTAATGGAGCTGAAGTATGGGCTGGCTCATTTTTAACTATTGATGAGCCTGTTGATTTTTCATCGCTTAATAATATAGCAGTTGATGTTTGGACTTCAGAAATTGGAGAAGTTGTTAAGTTAAAACTTGAAAACTCAGCAAATCCAGATATCAATACTGAAGTTGATATGACAACTACTGTAAATCAAGGATGGGAAACTTTAATATATGATTTTAGTGCCTCAGATTTATCTCAAGACTATGATAGAGTTGTAATATTCTTTGATTTTGGAAATGTCGGAGATGATACTTCTTATTACTTTGATAATATTAGATTATCTCTTCCAGCTGTATCTAACTTTACTACAGTTGAGGATTTTCAAGGTGACACACCTGGAAACTTTTCGTTTGGTGGAGTTGAAGGAGTTCAATTAGTATCTAACCCTAATCCATCTGGAACAAATACTACATCTACAGTAATGCAGTTTACTAAAACTGATGGAGCTGAAGTATGGGGAGGAATGGGATTTGCGGTTGATGGTATAATTAACTTTAATGGAACAAATCAAATAAAAATTAATTCATACGCACCAGAGGCAGGTAAAGTAGTTAAAGTTAAATTAGAAACTGTTGAGGGAAATGTTGATGGTCTTACATATGAATTTGATATGACTACCACTGTGGCAAATCAGTGGGAAGTTTTAACATATGATTTCTCAGCCGCTCCTGATTTAGATTACGTATCATTTATTGTGTTTTATGATTTTGGAAATCAATCAGCAGGAGTTTATCACTTTGATGAAATTCAAGTTGGATTAGGTGAATATATTCCAACACAAGCTCCGACTATAGCAATTGAAGATTTTGAAGGTGACTTACCTGGAAACTTCTCTTTTGGTGGTGTTGAAGGAGTTCAGATTGTTGAAAATCCTAATAGTTCTGGAACTAATACAACAGCAAATGTTATGCAATGTACTAAGACAGAAGGATCTGAAGTATGGGGTGGAATGGGAATTTCAGTTGACCCTATTAATTTTTCTTCTGCAGGCATGAATCAAATTCAAATTCAATCTTACTCACCAGAAGTAGGTAAAGTTATTAAGGTTAAATTAGAGACTATTGAAGGAAATGTTGATGGTCTAACATATGAGTTTGATATGACAACAACAGTAGCTAATCAGTGGGAAACTTTAACATATGATTTTAGTTTAGCACCTGATTTAGATTATGTATCTTTTATTGTATTCTATGATTTTGGAAATACTGGAGAAGGAGTATATCACTTTGATGAAATAAAATTGGTTAATTAAAAAAATATAACAATGAAAAAAATTAAATATTTATTTAAATCTCTATTAGTAATTACAGCATTAGTTTTTACTTCTTGTGAAACAGAAGATCACGAATTTGGTGATATAGTCAATCCAACTAATTTACAAGTTTCAGCAGAAATTGTTGGGGCTGATGACAATAATCCTAACGGAGATGGTAGTGGTACAGTTCATTTAACAGCTGTAGCAGACAATGCAATCACTTATAAATTTGTTAGTAATGGAGTAGAAACAATGTCTCCAAGTGGAATGATTACTTATAATTTTTCTACTACTGGATTAAGTAATTATGAAGTTACAGTGATTGCAATCGGAACAGCTGGAGTTGTTTCTAATACATCTATTTCTTTAGATGTATTAGTCTTGTATTCTCCACCAGCAGAACTATTAGAGGCTATGTATACAGGAAGTTGGAGAGTAAAGGCGGAAGAGTTTGGACATATGGGTGTTGGCCCATCTGATTTAGATACGCCAGACTGGTGGCAAGCTGCAGCATTTGATAAAGTAGATACAGGAATGTACGACGATAGATACACGTTTACTCCAGATGGAACTTTAACTGTTGAAACTTTTGGTAGTATTTTTGGAAAAGCTCCACCACTAGCTGATGAATTTGTAGGAGATCAAGGACTAGAAGCTAACGGTAATAATGAATATGAATATTATCCAACTGAAGATTTTACATCAAATTGGACTATAGGTGCTCCAGGTGGTGAGGAACACATTTACCTTGATGGAAATGGATTTTTTGGATTTTATGTTGGAGGAACCCATGCTTATAAAATTATCGATAGTTCATCAAATACTTTAACACTTAAAACTGTAGGTTTTGAAGGATTAGCTTGGTATATTATACTCACAAATGAACAGTAGTACATTATAACATAATAATATTTTAAAAAGAGAGAAATGATTATTTATTTCTCTCTTTTTAATTATATTTATGACCTTAAAATTTAATCATGTTTCGTTTAATCACACTTATTCTTTTGTTAACCACTTCATGTTCGAGTGAAAAGTCTAGCAATGGAGGAGAAAATATAGGAACGACTATTGAAGAGATTATTCCTTCAAACTTAAATTTAACAATTGATATTGTTGGACAAAACATTGATAATTTAAATGGCGATGGTAGTGGGGTTATAAGCTGTTCTGCATCTGCAACAGACGCTATAAATTATGAATTTCGATTTGGTAATGGAGAGGTTGTAGAAAGTGCTAGTGGTAATGTTGAATTCACATACACAACCCCAGGTCTGAACAATTACACTGTTTATGTATATGCTTTTTCTGAGACTGATAACTATGTTATAGATTTTCAATCTGTTTCTGTATATGTTAATGATGATACATCAGCTGGATTAATTTGGTCTGAGGAATTCAATGAAACTGGAGCAGTTAATAATAATAATTGGACTCATGAAATTGGAAATGGAGAATGGGGTTGGGGAAATGGTGAATCTCAATATTATACTAGTAGGTTAGATAATTCAAAAGTAGAGGATGGAGTTTTGAAAATCACTGCAAAAACTGAAGCTTACCAAGGTCACAATTATACTTCTGCTAGGTTAATTTCAAGAAATAAGTTTGAATTTCAATATGGTAGAGTTGATATAAGAGCGAAATTACCAGAGGGTCAAGGAACATGGCCGGCCCTTTGGATGCTGGGAGCTAATCATACTAGTGTAGGTTGGCCTGAATGTGGAGAAATTGATATAATGGAGCACTGGGGTCATAATCCAACAGTTGTTGCAGGATCTATTCACACTCCCTATAGTCATGGAGATACATGGACCAATGGTCACGTAAATGTCAGTGACTTCAACGAATTTCATATCTATTCGATAAATTGGACATCTGAAAAAATACAATTTTTCATTGATGATAATTTGTACTACACTTATAATCCCTCTCCTAAAAATATTGAAAATTGGCCATTTGATGCACCTCAATTTTTTATTTTAAATATAGCTATGGGAGGATCCTGGTTTGATATAGATCCAAATTTTATCGAATCAACTATGGAAGTTGATTATATAAGAGTTTACAATAATTAAAGTACCAACAAAAAATATATAATAAATGAAATCAAAATTTTTACAAATAATTTTAGTAGCAACTATAGTTTTTAATTACAGTTGTAATGAATCTGTTTCTGAAAAAGAAATATTTATAAGTGACCTAATGTCTAAAATGACTTTAGACGAAAAAGTAGGCCAAATGAATCAATATAACGGATTTTGGGATGCCACAGGACCTCTTCCAAAAAAAGGTTATGAGAAAGGAAGGTATGACGACTTGAGAAATGGTTTGGTTGGCTCTATGTTAAATGTTACAGGAGTTAAAAATGTATCCGCACTTCAAAAAATTGCTGTTGAAGAAACAAGACTTGGTATTCCATTAATCTTTGGTTTTGATGTTATTCATGGGTATAAAACTATTAGTCCGATTCCACTAGCTGAATCAGCGAGTTGGGACATTAAAGCCATTGAAAAATCTGCAAGAATTGCAGCTGTAGAAGCAGCTGCAGCCGGCTTAAACTGGACTTTTGCTCCAATGGTTGATATTTATCGAGATGCTAGATGGGGTAGAGTTATGGAAGGAGCTGGAGAAGACACTTATTTAGGAAGTGTTATTGCTGCAGCCAGAGTTAATGGATTTCAGGGGGAAAATTTATCGGATTTTTCAACAATTGCTGCTTGTGCTAAACATTTTGCTGCCTATGGGTTTCCAGAAGCTGGTAGAGATTATAACACTGCAGACATAAATAAATATACACTTTATAATAATGTTTTACCTCCATTTAAAGCTGCGCTTGATGCAGGTGTAAGTACTTTTATGAATGCATTTAATACATTAAATGAAGTTCCGGCTACAGGAAGTAAATTTTTGCAAAGAGATATTTTAAAAGGAGACTGGGGATTTGAAGGGTTTGTTGTTTCTGACTGGGGTTCTATAGGTGAAATGATTCCACATGGATACGCTAAAGATGGGGTACATGCCGCAGAGCTTGCAGCTAATGCTGGATCAGATATGGACATGGAATCAAGTCTTTACGTTAGAGAATTACAAGGTTTAGTTGCAGATGGGAAAGTAGATATTAGTGTCATTGATGATGCTGTAAAAAGGATTTTGGGGGTTAAATATGATTTAGGTCTTTTTGAAGATCCGTATAAATATTGTGATTTAGAAAGAGAAAAAACTGTAATTGGAAGTAAAGAAAATAATTTAGCGGCATTAGATATGGCTAAAAAATCAATTGTGTTACTAAAAAATGAAAACTCTTTGTTACCAATTAATAAGAATGGTCAGAAAATTACTTTGATTGGACATTTAGCTGATGATAATAATAGTCCACTTGGAAATTGGAGAGGTGCTGGAGAAAGCAATACTGCTGTAACTGTATTAGAGGGATTAGAAAACTATGGAAATAATTCTATTACATATAAAAAGGGAGTTGATTTATACTATGGAGAAACTAACTTTCATAATAGAGTTAAACTAAATCATAAAGATAAAACCGGTTTTAAAGAGGCTAAAATAGCTGCCAAATCTGCAGATATAGTTGTTATGGTTCTAGGCGAAGAAGGTTTTCAATCAGGGGAAGGTAGAAGTAGAACTGAGTTAGGGTTACCAGGTTTACAACAAGAATTATTAGAAGAAGTCTATAAAGTAAATAAAAATATAGTTTTAGTATTAATGAATGGAAGACCCTTAAATTTAACTTGGGCTGATGAAAATATTCCTGCAATTCTAGAAACTTGGCACTTAGGAACACAGTCTGGAAATGCTATTGCAGAAGTATTGTATGGAAATTATAACCCTAGTGGAAAATTAACGATGTCGTTTCCAAGAAATGTAGGACAAGTTCCACTTTATTACAATTATAAAAAAACTGGAAGACCAGGAGCTTCTTCTGCAGAGGTTACAAAATCAACTTATGCTGATGTTGAAAATAGTCCATTATATCCTTTTGGATACGGATTAAGTTATACTAGTTTTAGCTATTCAGATTTTTCTCTAAGTTCAAAGGAAATCACAAGAGATGACACTATCATTGCTAGTGTGAAAATTACTAACACAGGAAAAGTTAAAGGCAAGGAAGTAGTACAAATGTACATAAGAGATCATTATGGAAGTCTTGCGAGACCTGTTAAAGAGTTAAAAGGTTTTGAGCTTCTAGAATTAAACCCTGGAGAAACTAAAGAAGTTAGTTTTGAAATTGATAATTCTAAGTTATTATATTATACCGCAAATGATCGCTGGGAATCAGAAAATGGAAAATTCAGTGTTTTCATTGGGGGAGATTCTGATGTTAAGGAAAACAAATCATTTGATTTAATTAATTAAAAGTAATGATAACCTTAAAACAATTAGCTAATAAATTAAATGTTTCTGTTTCGACAGTTTCTAAAGCTCTCAATAATAGTGATGAGATTAGTGAAGAGACTATAAATAAAATTCAAAATTTAGCTAAAGAATTAAATTACAAAAGAAATAAAATTGCCCTAAGTCTAAAAAATAATAAGACTTTTACTCTTGGTGTTATTATTCCAGATATTTTAAATAGATTTTATGCAAAAGTTCTCCATGGAATCCAAAAAGCTGCTGAAGATACAGGTTATGATATAATAATTTACTCTTCTAAAGAGTCATTAGTTAAAGAAATTGATTATTTAAACATACTTGCTTCTGGGACAGTTGATGGAGTTTTATTAGCCTTGTCTGAAGAAACCATAAATAAAAATGATTTTGGCCACATAAAAAATATTACACTTAAAGATATTCCGGTTGTAATGTTTGATAGAATTACCGATAAAATTAGTTGCGATAAAGTTATAATTGATGATTTTGATGCTATTTATAATGAGGTAAAAAGTTTAGCTAAATTGGGTCGTCGTAAAATTGGATTCATTTCTTCAATATCTAATTTAAATGTAGGTAAATTAAGAACTAATGGCTTTAGAAAAGCATCTGTTGATTTTTTTGGAAAATTTGATAGTAATCTAGTTTTAAATCTTACTAATCAAACTAATAACTCTTCAATGAAACCTTTTTATGATGCAGATGTTCATAAAAATATAGAACAATTTTTGTTAGATAATAATGATTTAGACGCAATAATAGCAGCTGATAATTTATCTGGGGTTATTTCAATAAATATAGCATCAAAATTGAATATCAAGGTTCCAAAAGAATTGTCAATTGTAGGTTTTGGTGATAAATTAATATCGATGCTTTCTTATCCAAAACTAACAATAATTAACCAACATGCTGTTCAAATTGGACAAAGGGCCGCTGAATTATTAATTAGTAGAATTAACAGTAAAACAACTGACTATACTTTTGTTACAGAAATTATCCCAACAACTACCGAAAGCGGATCTTCAAAATAATAATGCCCAATTAGTAGATATTATTCTAATGTAAATTATCAAAAAAGCAAATCCTGTTATAAATTTTATAATAGATGATGTAATAATGCCAATTAATGAACCTATTGCCGGCTTAATCCCTTCATTTATATTTTTCCCACCTATATATTCTCCAATTAGCGCTCCAACAAAAGCTCCTATAATTATTCCAAAAGGAATCGGGCTAAAAAGACCCACTAAAAGCCCAACAGTAGTGCCAATAACACCATATTTACTTCCTCCAAAATATTTAGAACCTATAATAGGAACAAAGTAGTCAACTATAAAAATTACGATTGCAACTATAAATGTAATTGTAAGTAAAGTACTGCTTGTTGAAAACCCTTCAACTTGAGAAATAACAAAGAGGCCAAACCAGCCAGTTATTGGTCCTGGAATTATTGGGACAAAACTTGCCACCAGACCAGTTATAATTAATATAATTGAAATAATTAATAATATATAAGTCATAATTTATAATATTTAATAAATATAATTAATAATCATACATGATATTAGTTTATATTTTTTGTAATTTGAAACTACATTTTAGCATATGAAATTTTATATTAATTATATTTTATTTTTAATTTTCTTTTCTTGTGATTTTACTTCTAACAAAGAACTTGTTGTTGAAGATTTAGTTTCAAATGATTTAAAAACATTTAATTGGAATGATGTCGACACCTACCCTAGATTTCAAAATTGTGATACAATCATCAATAAAGAATCTAACTTTGATTGTTTTGTGAATACTATAACCTCTAATTTACAATCCAATTTAATTAATAATTCTGTAGTTGTTAATTCATCTTTGTCAGACACTTTAATCATTAATTTTAATGTTACTAACAAAGGAGATATAGTTTTAAGTGAACTATCTAATGAAAGTGTGATTTCTGAATTAAATGTATTAATAGACTCTATTTTTAAACACACAGTTTCAGATTTGCCAAAGTTATATCCTGCAATAAAAAGAGGACAACCGGTAAAAACAAAGTTTATTTTACCTATACTAATATCAACAACTGATTAAACTGTTTCTATGGCTAAAGAGAGAATTATATTGGGAATTGATCCAGGAACAACGATTATGGGTTTTGGAATTATTAAAGTAGTAAATAATAAAATGATTTTTTTGCAACTTAATGAGTTGAATTTAGTTAAGTATAAAGATCATTATTTGAAATTAAAATTAATTTATGAGAGGACTAATGAGCTTATTGAAACATTTCACCCTGATGAAATTGCAATTGAAGCTCCTTTTTTTGGTAAGAATGTTCAAAGTATGTTAAAACTAGGTCGAGCTCAAGGAGTGGCAATGTCAGCTGGACTAAACAAGGAAATTCCAATTACTGAGTATTTGCCAAAAAAAATAAAAATGTCCATCACAGGAAATGGAAATGCTAGTAAAGAACAGGTGGCAAGAATGCTTCAAGGAATGTTTAAATTAAAAACAATTCCAAAAAATCTAGATGCTACTGATGGTTTAGCTGCTGCAGTTTGTCACTTTTATAATTCTGGAAAATTAACCGGTGAAAAAAATTACTCGGGGTGGTCTAGTTTTATTAAACAAAACGAGAATAGATTAAAAAAGTAATTTTTATTTAATTAATAAGAAAGATTAAGTGTCAGGAATTTATATTCATATTCCGTTTTGTAAAAAAGCTTGTCATTATTGTGATTTTCATTTTTCAACATCCTTTAAGTATAAAGACCAAATGATTATTTCGTTGAAAAACGAAATTTTAATAAGAAAAAGAGAACTAAAAGATAAAAAAATTGAATCTATTTATTTTGGTGGTGGCACACCATCTGTATTAAGTACGATAGAAATAAATTCATTGATACAAACAGTCTATGATAACTATCTTGTTAATGATTCTGTAGAAATAACATTAGAAGCTAATCCAGATGATTTGACCAATAAAAAAATACTAGAATTATCCAAAACCAGAGTAAATAGATTAAGTATTGGAGTTCAATCTTTTTTTCAAAAAGATTTAACACTTATGAATAGATCTCACACTAGTAATCAAGCCTTAGACTGTATCAAATCTGCAATTAAATATTTTGATAATATTTCTGTTGATCTTATTTATGGTATACCAGGACTAGATAACCTTAGATGGAAAGAAAATATCGAGATTTTAATATCTCACAATATTTCTCATATTTCTGCATATGCTTTAACTGTTGAGCCTAAAACTGCTCTAAAAAAATATATTGATAATGGAATAATCTCACCAATTGATGATTCTCAATCTCAGCAGCAATTTTATATCCTTTTAGATATTTTAGAGAATCACAATTATGAAAATTATGAATTATCTAATTTTGCAAAAAACAAACTCTACAGCGTGAATAATTCGGCTTATTGGACTAGAAAAAAGTATATTGGGATTGGACCATCAGCTCACTCATTCAATGGAAATGATAGATTTTGGAATATTAATAATAATATAAAGTATATAGAATCTCTAAACAATAATGTTTTACCAAATAGTAAAGAATCTTTATCATTAATTGATAAATTTAATGAAACAGTTATGTTCGGATTAAGAACTAATAAAGGGATATCACTTGTTGATATTGAAAACGAATTTGGTACTATTTATAAAAATCAAATAATTGAAAACTCTCAAAATCATATCAATAATGAGTTGTTAATAATTAAAAACAAATATTTATATATTACAAGAAAAGGTAAGTTTTTATCTGATGGTATTGCATCAGATTTATTTATGTTAAATTAAAATAAAAAATATAACTTTATTAAAAAAATATAAATTATGAAATGGGAAGGAGTTATGCCAGCTGTAACTACAAAATTTACAAATGATGATCAGCTAGATTTCAAAATGTTTGATGTAAATATTCAAGCTCAAATTGATGCAGGAGTTAGTGGAATTGTTTTAGGAGGTACATTGGGTGAAGCTAGCACTTTGACTAGTTTCGAAAAAAGCGAATTAATAAAAAACACCATTTTAATTACTGAAAATAAAATTCCGGTTTTAATGAATATTGCAGAGCAATCTACTAGTGAAGCTATTAGGTCTGCGATAAGTGCTGAAAAGGATGGTGCTTCAGGATTAATGATTTTACCCCCAATGAGATACAAAGCTAGTGATGATGAAACTGTCAAGTATTTTAAATCTATTGCTCAAAGTACTTCATTACCAATTATGATTTATAATAATCCAGTGGATTATAAAATTGAAGTTACATTAGAAATGTTTGATCAATTATTGGAATGTGAAAATATTCAAGCTGTAAAAGAATCTACTAGAGATATTTCCAATGTAACTAGAATTATAAATTATTTTGGGAATAGGCTAAAAATTATGACCGGCGTTGATACACTTGCATTAGAAAGTTTATTAATGGGAGCTCATGGATGGATAGCTGGATTAGTTGATGCTTTTCCAAATGAGACTGTAGCAATTTATAAATTACAAAAAGCTGGATATATTTCTGATGCATTAGAAATATATCGATGGTTTCTACCTCTTCTTGAATTAGACATTAATTCAAAACTAGTACAAAATATAAAGCTAGCTGAAACGTACACTGGAATTGGGACTGAAAATGTAAGACCACCTAGATTACCCCTTGACGGAGACGAAAGAAAAAAAGTTATAAAAATAATAGAAAGTAGTTTAAAAAACAGACCAGACCTTTCAAAATATACATATTAATATGCTACATGGAAAAAATTATATCGGAAATAATTTGTCTTCTGAGGGAAAAGTGATTTTTAAAACTTTTAATCCTAAACTTAATAAAAATAATGATTGTAATTTTAGTGAAGCTACGGCTAATGAAATTAATAAAGCTGCTAATTTAGCCTATGATGCTTTCTTAGAATTTAAAAACATAGATAGTTTAAAAAGGTCAAAATTTTTAGATTCTATTGCTGATCAAATATTATTAATTCAAAATGATATTGTTAGAGTTTATTGTGAAGAAACTGGACTGCCAGATGGAAGAGCAAAAGGTGAACTTGGGAGAACAATTGGTCAAATTAGATCTTTCTCAGAGTTATTGAAAAAAGGAGATTGGGTTAATGCATCAATTGATACGGCAGATACTGATAGAAAGCCTGTACCAAAACCCGATTTAAGAAAAATGTCAATTCCTTTAGGTCCTGTTCTAGTTTTTGGAGCTAGTAACTTTCCTTTGGCTTATTCAACTGCTGGTGGTGATACAGCCTCAGCCTTAGCGGCAGGATGTCCTGTAATTGTGAAATCTCATCCAATGCATGCAGGAACTGGAGAATTAGTTTCTTCCGCAATTATTAAAGCCGTTAAAATCACAGGTATGCCAAATGGAGTTTTTTCCAATATTAATAGTGGAGGAATACAAACTGGAATTGATTTGATCAACAATCCTTTAATAAAGGCAGTTGGCTTTACAGGTAGTTTAAAAGCAGGAAGATCACTTTTAAATTTGGCTAATAACAGAGATGAACCAATCCCAGTATTTGCTGAAATGGGAAGTATTAATCCGGTTATTATTTTGCCAGAAATTTTAAAGACTGATTGGAATAATTTAGCTACTAAATATGCAAATTCTATTACCTTAGGTTCAGGTCAATTTTGTACAAATCCAGGAATTATTATTGGAATTAAATCTACTTACTTTACCGAATTTGTAAATTCTCTAAGTAAAAAAATTCTGGATATTGCCCCGTCTTGTATGTTACATCCAAATATTATTAGAAATTATAATAATAATAAAATGAAATTAATTTCAGATAAACAAGTTAATGTTATTGCTGATTTTACTGATGATGTAGATGTTAATTATTCTAAACAAACTTTAGCAATGGTTAAGGGATCAGATTTTATAATTAATAATGATTTACAAGAAGAAATATTTGGCCCATTCTCTCTACTAGTAGAATGTGATAATATGATTCAGCTAGAATCAGTGGTTGATAAAATTAACGGTCAATTAACTGGTACAATTATAGCTAGTGATAATGAAATTTCATCTAATAAAGCTTTAATTGATATTTTAAAAGAAAGAGTAGGTAGAATTATTTTCAATGGTGTTCCTACTGGAGTGGAAGTTAACGCTTCAATGTTGCATGGTGGGCCTTATCCAGCATCTACAGATAGTAGATTTACTGCTGTCGGTGTTAAATCTATAGATAGATGGGTTAGACCTTTAAGTTATCAAGATTTCCCCAGCGAATTACTTCCTGATTCTTTAAAAGATAATAATCCAAAAAACATACTTCGTCTTGTAAATGGAATATACACCAAAAATAAAATATAAATGAAAAATTCAGTCTTATCAGTATTAGCTATAATTTTATTAATAACCGGAGTTGTTATTAAATTTTCAGAAAATTCAAAAAAGAAATTGCAAGAAATAATAACAATTTACCAAGATCATGAGTCTTATGATGGTAATGAATATCCTTTGGGCCTATTTACTAAAGAGCATTTTGAAAGCGAAGCTAATTTTGCGTTAGACTTATTAAACCAACTTGAAAATATTGACACCAATGATTTAGATGAAAATAATTTAATTTCTTATGAATTATTAAAATTTGAATTAAACGATATAGTTGATTACTATAATTTTGAAAGATATTTAAATCCTCTTCTTTCAGATTCAGGATTTCATAGTAGTTTAAACTACATGGTTCGTCCATTATCAAATTACAAAAAGACTATAGAATATTTAAATAAATTGAATTCTTTGCCTGAATTTGTAAACCAAAATTTAACTAATATAAGAATTGGTTTGGAGAAAGGAGTTTCTCAACCTTTAGTTATTTTTGACGGATATGAATCTACTTATGATGATCATATTACAAATAATTATTTAAATAATTATTTCTATTCTCCGTTTAAAAATTTACCAAAAGATATATCTCAAAGTCAATCAGACTCGATTCTTAAAGCTGCTAAAATCTCAATTAATGAAATTGTGGTTCCACAGTTTAAGAAAATAAAGAAATTCTTTGAAAAAGAATATTATCCTAAAACCAGAACCAAAATTGGAATTTCAAGTACTCCAAATGGAAAAGAGTACTATCAAAATAGAATTAATTATTATACAACTAGTAAAGAATACACAGCTGAAAAAATTCATCAAATTGGATTAGATGAAGTAGCAAGAATAAAATCAGAAATGAAAAAAATTATTAAGGAACTCAAATTTCAAGGTTCATTTGAGGATTTTTTTAAATTTTTAAGAACTGACAATCAGTTTTATGCAAATACTCCAAAAGAATTATTAATGTACGCTAGAGATATTGCAAAGAGAGCTGATGAGCAACTACCAAGGTTTTTTAAAACACTTCCCAGGAAACCGTATGGAGTTGCACCAGTTCCAGATGCAATTGCCCCTAAGTATACTAGTGGAAGGTATGTGGGAACTTCAAAAAATAGTACTGACCCAGGATATTATTGGGTAAATACATATGATTTAAAAAGTAGAACGCTCTACACAATACCAGCTCTTACAGTTCATGAAGCTGTTCCTGGCCATCACCTCCAATCGGCGTTAAACAATGAATTAGGTGATAAAATACCATCATTTAGAAAAAACTTATATCTTTCTGCATACGGAGAAGGTTGGGGTCTTTATACTGAGTATTTAGCTGAAGAGATGGGTTTATATACAACCCCATATGAACAATTCGGTAAACTCACATATGAAATGTGGAGGGCGTGTAGGTTAGTAGTAGATACTGGTATTCATGCATTAGATTGGTCAAAGGAAATGGTTTTAAATTATATGTCATCAAACACAGCACTTTCTTTACATGAAATTAATACTGAAACAGATAGATATATTTCTTGGCCTGGCCAAGCATTGTCATATAAAATAGGTGAATTAAAAATCAGAGAGTTAAGAATTTTAGCTGAAGAGAAATTAAAATCAAATTTTAATATTCGTGATTTTCATGAAATAATTTTATCTGAAGGAACTGTTACACTTGCCATATTGGAGTCAAGAGTTTTAAATTATATTGAAGAAAATAAAAATGAGTAGATCAGTTTTTAAGTGTATAGATGCACACACCTGTGGAAATCCTGTTAGACTAATTGTTGAAGGAGCTCCAATTCTTCATGGAATTAATATGAGTGAAAAAAGACAGTTTTTTTTAAATAATTTTGATTGGATTAGAAAAGGTTTAATGTTTGAGCCTAGAGGCCATGATATGATGAGTGGAGCTATTCTTTTTCCATCCCATAGTTCTGAAAATGATTTTAGTATTTTATATATAGAAACATCTGGATGTTTACCAATGTGTGGACATGGAACAATTGGAGCTGTAACAATAGCTATTCAGGAAAAGCTGATAATTCCAAAAAAATCTGGATATTTAAATATAGAGACACCAGCAGGAATTATTAATATCACTTATAAGCAAATCGATGAAAAAGTTAATTCTGTAAAATTAACTAATGTAGACAGTTTTTTAGCTGCTAAAAAGTGCTCAATTGTTTCAAATGATTTAGGTGAAATATTTTTTGATGTTTCTTATGGTGGAAATTATTATGCTATCATAGAGCCACAAAATAATTTCTCGGGAATTCATAATTATAAAGCTGGAGAAATAATTCGTTATTCACAAGAAATTAGAAAAAAAATTAACAAGAAATACCCCAATAGGTTTATTCACCCTAATGATAGTTCAATTCGCGGCGTTAGTCATTTATTATGGACAGGGAATACTTTAGATAGTTGTTCTAGTTCAAGAAATGCTGTGTTTTATGGTGATAAAGCTATTGATAGATCACCTTGTGGGACAGGAACTTCTGCAAGAATGGCACAATTATATGAAAGAGGAGACCTAAAAATTAAAGAACAATTCGTTCATGAAAGTTATATTGGTTCAAAATTTACTGGTCAAGTAGAAAGAGAATCTAAGGTAGGGGAATTTGATGCTATTGTTCCATCTGTTGAAGGCTGGGCAAAGGTTTATGGTTATAATAAAATATTGATAGATGATGAAGATCCATATGCACATGGCTTTCAAGTAATATAAAATGAAAAAGAAAATTGTAATTATTGGTGGAGGAATTATTGGTCTTTGTACTGCTTATTATTTAAATGAAAAAGGTCATAATGTAACTATAGTTGATAGATCTGACATGAATTCAGGAACATCCTATGTCAATGCAGGTTATTTGTCTCCTAGTCATTTAATTCCATTAGCATCACCTGATTCATTAAAAAATGGTCTAAAATGGATGTTTGATTCAAAAAGTCCACTTTACATTAAACCAAGATTCAGCCTAAGTCTTTTAAATTGGATGTATGCATTTGCAAAATCCTCCAGTAACTCTCACGTCAATAAATCAATTCCGTTAATTAAGGATATAACACTTTTGAGTCAAAAGCTTTATGATGAGATTAAACAAAAGTCTGATTTTAATTTTCATTATGACAAGAAAGGTTTACTAATGCTATGTAAATCTCAAAAGTACTTAGACTCAGAAGGTAAGCTTGTTGATATTGCAGTTTCTAATGGTCTTAAGGCCAAAATGGTTACAAAATCTGATTTAAAGAAAATTGAGCCAAATATTAAAATTGATGCAATTGGGGGGTCATATTTTAAATGTGACTTCCATACAACACCCAATGAATTTATGTCGGATATGAAAAAATATTTAAAAAGTAGTGGAGTAAAAATTATCAAAAACACAACAATTACAGACATAAATATTAAAAATGGGACTATAAAAAATATAAATTCATTTGAAAATAAAATATATGCTGATGAATTTGTTTTATGTGCTGGTTCGTGGTCAAATTTACTCGCAAAAAAACTCAATTTAAAATTATTACTTCAAGCTGGTAAAGGTTACAGTATAAACATATTAGATAAAACTAATATAACTATACCAGCAATTCTTTCTGAAGCTAAAGTTGCAATTACTCCTATGAATGGCTTTACTCGAATTGCAGGTACAATGGAAATAGCAGGAATTAATAAACATATTAGTAAAAAAAGAGTAGATACAATTGTTAATCTATCAAAAAACTATTACCCTGACTTAAATATTAAAAGTACATATATTAATAATGTATCTTCAGGTCTAAGACCGGTTTCACCAGATGGACTTCCATACATAGGAAGGTCGAGTAAATGTGATAATTTAATCATAGCTACTGGCCACGCAATGATGGGATGGAGTATGGCAACAGCTACAGGCCTTATTGTATCAGAAATATTAGAGGATAAAAAGCTTTCATTAAATATTCAAAGCTATTCTCCGGACAGAAAATTTTAATTACTTAGTTTCATATAATCCTCACTAAATACGATATCTAAACATCTAATTAGATAATCTGAATTTTCTATATTGAATGTTAAGGGTGGTTTTATTTTTATTACATTTTTATCTAAACCGTCACTACTTAAAAGAATTTTAAATTCTAGCATCCTGTTAATTAAGTACTTTGTTTGCTTGGGTAATGGTTCTAATAGTTTGGAAGCTAACTCAAATCCTAAAAACAAACCTTTTCCACGAATATGAGCTATTATTGGGTATTTTTTAGAAAGTTTAGTCATTTTTTTAATTAAGTACTCACCTGTTTTTTTTGCATTTAACTGTAAGTTTTTTATTTGTATTTCATTTAGAACTTCATTTGATATAGCACATGAAACAGGATTACCTCCAAAAGAACTAAAAAATTCCATTCCGTTGTTAAACTTGTCAGCAATTTTCTTTTTACAAATTACTGCTGCAACTGGATGCCCATTTCCAAAAGACTTTCCAATTGTAACTATGTCAGGTACGACGTCATGCAGTTCAAAGCCCCAAAACTTTTCACCAACTCTACCTAAACCAGTTTGTATTTCATCAGATATGCATAATCCACCTTCTCTTTTTATGATTTTATAAACATTTTTCAGAAAATTTTCAGGTAATTCAATTTGACCACCACAACTAATAATAGGCTCAAGTAATAATGCACCAACTAATTCACCATTACTTTTCATTTTTTTGATTATTTTTTCTATTTCATTTACATACTCAAGTCCACAATTTTTACCTCTGTATTTTCCTCTAAATTCATCAGTCAGAGGAAAAGTATATGTGTTTTTTGATTCACCATTACCACCTTTATTAGAAAACTTATAATGACTTAGCTCTATGCATTTACTGGTACTTCCATGATATCCTCCTTCACTAATCAAAATATTTTTTCGGTTTGTAAAATTCTCAGCCATTCTTATTGCAAGTTCATTTGCTTCACTTCCAGAGTTTACATAATAAACAACCGATAACTCTTTTGGGAAAAATGACAATAAATTTTCTGTTAATTCAATGATGTTTTTATGTAAATATCTAGTGTTAGTATTTAATAATGCAATCTGATTTTGAGCAACTTTAACAACATTAGAATTTTCATGACCTACATGAGCAATATTATTTAAAGTATCTAGGTATTTTCCCCCATTATAATCAATTAAATACACACCTTCACCCTTCGATATATATAAAGGTTTTTCATATTGAAGACTCAAATTTTTACCTAAATGACTTTTACGGTAATAAATAATTTTTTTTAAATCTAAACTCTCATGCGATTTTAAGTTCTGGTTTTTAAAAATAAGATTAGGATCAGGGCATAAACTTTTAAAAATTTCTATTTCTGAATAATAACTAACACCAGGAAAATCTTGTATATAGTTTAATTTTGACAAAAGTAATTGAAAATGAAGGTGAGGCACCCAGTTTCCATTTTCAATTTTATTTCCAACAATCCCAATTAAAGCACCCTTTTTTAAAAAATCTCCCACATTATAATTGAATTTATTTGTTGATAGATGACCAAATAGTGTATAAAATGAAAAATCATTTATTTTATGTTTTATAATGATTAGCCCCCCATAACCTTTTTCATTTTTATCTATTGAAATAGTGTCAACAATTCCATCAAACAAGTTTGTTATTTCAGTTCCTTCATTAACCCAAAAATCAATACCCAAATGAATAGTTCTACTTTCAATTCCATTATTACATTCTCTTTTATAATTTTCAGTATTATATAATTGTCTAGGTTCTAAATATCCTCCAGAGATGATTTTATCAAGATTCTGTTGTTGTAAATATTTAATTTTATTTTCAAATAAATCTAGGTCTTTAAAATTATCTGATAATCCTAACCATTCACTACTTACACTAAGATCTAATTTTAGAAACTCATTTTTGTTTATTGAAGGAAAGAGATCTTTTATATTTATTTGTTGATTAATAGCCCAAGTATCAAATTTTACCTGATTTGGATGAGGAGTTAAATCACATGCCTTTCTAAAATTATAATGTGCAAATTTTCTATCAATACTGTGCCATTTATATATCAAATCCCATGCACTGTCTTCGCTAATTAATAAGTATTTATTTTCCTTAAATTCAGTTTTATTTATAGCAGATTTTGTTAACGAAACAACCAATCTCATTCCAATTAAGTTATATAGGTGATATAGTTCATTATCAAATAATTTATAATTTTCATTATAACCTCGAACTACGCTGATTGCAGATGATAATGGATTTGTGCAATTCATTATAGCATAGGTGCATGTCACCGCCAAGTCATTTATAGTTTGATTTTTTAAGGTGTCACCAAAATCAATAATTCCTTTTACATCTGGGTTAACCAAATTTTTTGTAATAATAATATTTTGGTCATTGATGTCATTATGAATAAACGATTTTCTTAAAGTTTCATAGGAAGCAAGATCATTTAAAAAACAATCTTGAAAGTATTGAATCACTTTTAACTTCTTTTTAGTATTAAATAATTTTAAATAATTAACAGTCCACAGAGATTTTGCAAGATCCCAATCGGTATTATAATTGCTGTCAATAATCTTTAAACTTTCTAACGACTTAGTTAATTTTCCAGCCGATCGACCTAGTTTTTCTCTTAATGTGTTAGTTATTGGATTTGCTTCCGACCATAACCTTCCATCTATCCATGAGTTTAATCTAAAAAACCTTTTCCTATTATTCTTATCACAATAAGATGATATTGCATTCCCTTTTGTATTTAATAATTGTTTGGGATATACTTTTTTTTCTAAGGTTTTATCTAGTTTGTTGAATATATTTTCTTGAAATTTCGCAAATTCAATATCAATACTTTGATTATATATTTTAAGAAAATATTGCGAATCATTTGCAGAAATTTTAAAATTTAAATCTACCTCACTATCTAACTTCGTGACGTTTCCTTTAATACCATAGTATTCTTCAACTAATTTTTGAACTAGATTTATTGAAATTTCTTTTTCAGATTTTTTCACTCATTTTTATTTGATGTCCATAAATCATAGTAATATTTATAAAATAAAGGAATAGTTTCTATTCCTTTAAAGAAATTAAACAGTCCGAATTTCTCATTTGGAGAATGAATTGCATCAGAGTCAAGACCAAAGCCCATTAAAATGGATTTACTAC
>JABHBC010000240.1 GCA_018674025.1 Flavobacteriaceae bacterium | reverse complement strand
TTTAATATAATTTTCGACATTAATTAGGGCTTTTTTTTCTAAAATACCCTGATACCCATAGTTTATATTCAAAAGATGATTTGAGAATTCTGTATAGTAACTTTTAATATTACTCCAAAAGTACAAATGTCTTTTTACCAGCTCTGTTGGATTAGAATCTAAAGACCAATGATCCATTTCTTTGACCGCTTTTAAATAGTCAAATACTTGGCTTGGATCTTCTATTTCTTTATCAATTATATTAAAGTCCTGAATTAATATTCTACTCCATTTGATAAAATCTTCAAATTTTTCTTGTTTATCTTTGGGGGTAATATTTAAATAGATTGAATAGAATTCAAATATTAGTTCTGTATTTGAGAGTAGTTCTAATTCTGAGAGTTCTTCAATAAATTTTTCTATACTTACAATTTCAGGTGAAAAAATTGTTTTAGAAATTACTTCAGAAAGTGTTTTTTTTAAATGGAACCCAGATCTTTTATTTGGAAGAATAAAAATAGATTGAGAAAAATCAAAATTTTGATTTTTTAGATCTAAAAGAACTTTCTTTATAAAACTATCCATTTTATAAAAATAAAAAACGCTTCTTAATTAAGAAGCGTTTTTTAAATATATAATTTTAAAAGAATTTTTTCAGATAATCTTATAAATTACTTAACAAGAATAATCTCAACTCTTCTGTTATTAGCTCTACCAGCTCTCGTGTCATTAGTATCAATTGGAGCTGATTCGCCAAATCCTTTAGCGGTTAATCTTGAAGAAGCAACACCACTGTTAGTTAAATAACTTACAACTGCATTTGCTCTTTTATCAGAAATCTTTTGATTAACTTTTTTAGACCCTAAACTATCACAATGTCCTTCAACAGAAAAGTTAGCTTTTGGATATGCCATTAAAATTTCAACGATTGCATCTAATACTGGAGGAGTTCCATCAGTAAATTCTGCAGAGTCAAATGCGAAATTTATTGTTCTTGAATAATCAACCAATTGAGCTAAAGCTTCGTCACTTGGATATATTTCAGGACAACCATTATTAGCCACTGAACCTGCTTCAGATGGGCAATCATCGTCTTTATCTAAAACGCTATCACCGTCACTATCAGGCCATGGACATCCTCTATTGGCTCTTGGTCCTGCTACATTTGGACAAGTATCTCTTGAGTCGGCAATTCCATCTCCATCAGAATCTGGGCAACCATCCAAAGAAGCTAACCCTGCTTTGTTTGGACATGCATCTTTGTTGTCTGAAACACCATCTCCATCAGAATCTGGGCAACCATCATATTCTAAACTTCCAGCTAATAGTGGACATGTGTCCTCACTATCTTGAATCCCGTCTCCATCAGAATCTGGGCAGCCATTAAATTCTTTTAATCCTGGAACCTCTGGACATACATCATGTTTGTCATAAACACCATCTCCGTCTGTATCAGTTCCGCCAAATTTTACAGAAAGCCCAATTGAGTATCTCATACTGCCACCTTCGTCAATTAGTGGGTAAGTACCACCTGCATTTACTAATTCATTCATCGCTATCGCCGTATTACCTCTACCGTCATCAGAAAGATTAAGTTTATAATCCACTTGAGCAGTTAAACCCCATACATCAGAAAACCAGTAATTCATACCAAGACTTGCATTTGAAGTCATCCAGTATTGTGTATCCATCCATGTTTTACCTAAACCAATTCCAACAAATGGCTCCATTTTTTGCATGTTAAGATCTTCTCCTAAATTATATTTAAGCATCAAATCACCTGCGAAATATTTTACGTCATTTATAAACTCAGCACCATCTGCAAATTTTGAGATTGAATTTACCGATCCGCTAAGACCAAGTGAGAAATTATCTCCTAAATATTTAGACAGAGTAAACATAGATAATCCACTAGAAACGTTCCAGTTTTCATCTACTGCAAAATATTCATCGAACTTAGTATTTTCATCCGCATCTAAATCAACAGCATTTATACCAAATGTGAATTGCCAAGGATTATTATTGTCCTGAGCATGCATGTTAGTGTAACCTATAGTTACTAAAAGTATTAACAATAGTTTGCTAAAATTTTTCATAATTTTTTTATTAAGTTTTTCTTTATTCTGCAAAAATATGGTTTTTCCTATAATTATTATCATATAGATTCAAAAAAACACACTTTTTTTTAAATTTAAAAATAATTTTAGACAATAAAATTACTAATAACAGATATAAATACCAATTTAATATCTAAATTTAAAAAAATGTAAGATACAGTAAATCAGCATATTATAAATATAATTTTAAATTATCAAATAACAAATAGACTTGCTACTTATCCTCCCCACCAAATCTTACAGCAAACCCTAGAGAATATCTCATCAACTCACCCTCGTCTAGCATTACTGTATTACCTCTTCCATTTTCAGACATATTAAGTTTGTAATCTACCTGTGCAGTTAGTCCCCAAACATCAGAAAACCAGTAATTCAAACCAAGACTTGCATTTGAAGTCATCCATGATGAAGAATCCATCCATGTTTTACCTATTCCAATTCCAACAAAAGGTTCCATTTTTTCCAAACTTAGCACTTCACTTAAACTGTATTTAAGCATCAAATCACCTGCAAAGTTAGTAGCATCGTTTATAAACTCATCTCCGTCTGTAAATTTTGAGATTGAGTTAACAGATCCACTAAGACCAAGTGACATATTATCTCCTAAATATTTTGATAAAGTAAACATAGATAACCCGCTAGAAACATTCCAGCTTTCATCTATGGCAAAAAATTCATCTGCATTTAAATCAACTGCATTTATTCCAAATGAAAACTGCCAAGGGTTATTCTCATCTTGAGAGTAAGTGTTTGTGTAACTAAAAGTTATTAATACAGCGATTAGTAGTTTGCTTAAATTTTTCATAATAATTTTTTTTATAGTTTATACTCATAAATATATTAAATAATAATGACTTGATTTTTAACTAGTTACTAAAATTATGATCAATAGTATTATTAAATATACTTTTTTGAATTTACTATGTTAATTAAAATTTAATTACCTCTAATCTGTTTGCTGTATTTATGATAATTTTATCTTTAACTGTATAGCCCATATTACTCAAAACTAATTCATAACTATTAATTTGATCATAATCTTCTTTTTTTAATTTTCCTGTTTTGTAGTCGATTACACATATTTCTTTGTCAGAATTAAAAACAATTCTATCAGCTCTGATAGGGTCACTATTTTTTAAAATTATATCTTTTTCGTTATATGATTTTAAATCAGGATTGTAATAGTGACTCAACTTTTCATGATCTAAAATTTCAATTATTAGTTGTCTGTATTTTTCTTTTAGTATTGTATTAATTGTGCCATTTTCATAGAAATATTTTAAAACTCTTTCTAGGTCCTGCTTGGATTTTATTTTAGACATAATCTCATGTAATAAATTCCCATTGTTTGTAGCTTCTTCTAAAGATGTACCCCATATTTTTGCAGACTTAGCATCAATATTTATATCGTGAACTTCCTTTGGGTTGATTATAAATTCGTCAATTATTGATGTATTGAGTTTTTTTGTTGATATATCTTTTTTTATTTTTTGACCAAACTCAAAAGTCTCTATGTTTGCATTCCATAAATCATTTTTCTTTAAATAATTAATAAACATCCCAGAATATTTTTTTAAGTTTTCTTCTCCCTTTTTATTGCACGAATTAGAGCATATTATATGAAGTTCATTTTGAGCTCTTGTTAATGCTACGTAAAGTAAATTGATATTATCTAACTCTAAATTCATTTGATGAGTCTTATATATTAAATTACCAATATCTCCAAAAAACTCAAAATCCTTATTAAAATTTAAGAGCAGATTATTAAAACCATTAAATTCATCTTTACTTACAGGGTACCATTCTTTAGCATCCTTTTCTTTGTAAACATCTATATCTGCATAAGCATAGATTACAATAGGAAATTCAAGCCCTTTTGATTTGTGAATGGTCATTATCTTAACAGCATCACTTTGCTCAGGAGCTACAATACTTAAAGTATCTTTTTTTGATTCATAATGATTTATGAAATCCTGAGTATTAGCAAAATTTTTATTTGAATAATCAAAAGTAAAATCTAGAAAAAATTGAATATAATTATTTGACTTTTTAGATAATTTGAATGCATAAATAATATATTCAATTGCTTCATAAAGAGAAGATTTAGTTAAAATATTATAATCAAAATATAAATTAAGTTTGTGCAGTTCTTTGAAAAATTCTTTTTTGTTTTTTTTTATTAATCCCTTGATAAAGGAGTGTTTAGATTTTTTTAAATTATTTGTTCTGTGTAAATAATTTATAATATCTAATTTTGAGTTTACTAGATTAGGCTGAGAGCAAAATTTTAAAATTGCAATAATAAATTCTACTTCTTCAGATTTGCTAATTAATAATGTTTCAGACGAGATAATGTCTATGTCTTTTTTGTTTAAAAAGTCTGAAATCTTCACCCCTTGATCATTCGTTCTCACCAGTATGCATATATCTCTTAATTCGAAACCATTTTTTAAACTAGCTTCGACGATCTTCTGTATTTTTAAGTTATAAGCGTTTTCTTTTTCTGCAATAGAATCTAAGTCATTTAATATATTAATTCCAACATACCCTCCTAAATTATTGTTGTAATCTTGTTGGCAATTCTTATATATGTCTTTATGAATTTCAGAGGTAAATACAAATTGACTGATATGAGAAAAAAGTGAATTATTAAATTTAATTATTTCATTTTTACTTCTGTAATTAGTTTCTAAATTAATTACTTTGCTTTTGGTTAAAAACTCTGTATTGTTATTACAAAGTTTGAGCAATTGTTCAGGTTCTCCACCTCTCCATCTATAAATAGCCTGTTTTATATCTCCTGAAATAGATAAAGAAGAATTTTCCGATGAAAGTGAATTTTCAATAAGTGGTATTAAATTAGTCCATTGTAGTTTAGACGTATCCTGAAATTCATCAATAAAAAAGTGTTTATATTTTACACCTATTTTTTCATAAACAAAAAGTGCAGGCTGATTTTTTATTTGATTATTTACGATTTTGTTAAATTCAGAAATAAGAATAATATTTCTCTCTTTTTTAATAATTTCTAATTCTGAATTTATATGTTTAAGAATTGACAAAGGTCTATTATTTGATTGAATATTTTCATAAAATTTAAATTTGAATATCTTTTTCTTTAAACTAGAAAAAACAATATAAAGCTCTTCTTTTATAGAGTCAAGTATGCTTTTTTTATCCTCTGATAAGGTTTTTTTATATAGATAACCTTTTTGAATGTTAGCTTCTAATTGATTAGTGTATAGTGCATTAAAATTTTTTGATTTTACCTTTTTTAAGTGTTTTGGTAAAGCTTGACTCAAAAAATCACTATCCTCTAAGCCTTTGCTATAGATAAAGTTTAAGCAATTTGTGGCCTCATTTATAATTTCTGATTCAATTTTTATTTTGTTATCATCAATTTGTTTTTTTAACTTTTCAAAATCCTCTAAATTTTTATTCTCAATAGCAGATATTTGTTCAAAGTGATTCTCATTTAATAATAATTTAGAAATATTATTTAAGTCATATTCTATATCCCAACTTTTATCATTAGCAGATTTTTCAAATGAAAAATTAATAAGAGCTTTTGTTAATCTGTTATCACTTCCCGCTTTTGAAATTAATTTAGCAGTTGACTCTTCTAATAAATCTTTAGTTTTAATTTCTACCTCATAGTTTACAGGAATTTTTATTTCGTAAGCAAAATTTCTTATAATTTTCTGAGTAAATTTATCTATTGTTGAGATGTTAAATGAAGCATAATTTATTAAAATTGATTTCAATATTGAGATCGATTTTAATTGAATTTCTTGATTACTTAAACCCGTTTCTTTTTTTATGGATTCTAGAAGGGGGCTACTCTTTTCTTTTAAATTTATTTTGGTAAGTTGATTTAAATTTTCAATTATTCTACTTTTCATTTCATTTACAGCTTTATTAGTAAATGTGATAGATAGAATCTTTTTGTAAGAATCAACTTGTTCATCAGTAAGTAATATTTTTAAATATTCCTTAACCAGGTTAAAAGTTTTTCCACTTCCAGCTGATGCATTATATATGTTATAAAAATGTTCCAAGTAATATAGTTTACTTAACCAAATTAAGTAAACTATATTACTTATTAATAATCCTTTTTGTAAATTTGAATATTAAACAAATATTAACCTAAAAAATAATACAATGGCATTTAAATTACCAGAACTTAACTTTTCATATGACGCATTAGAACCATCTATCGACGCTAGAACAATGGAAATTCATCATTCTAAACATCACAATGGTTACACTAATAATCTAAATAATGCCATTAAGGATACTGATTTAGATTCTGCTACAATTGAGTCTATTTTAGTTAATCTTGATATGAATAATAAAGGATTGAGAAATAATTCCGGTGGTTATTATAATCATAAATTGTTTTGGGAAGTAATTTCACCTGTTGAAAATGAAGCTATCTCTGATACTATGTTAAATCACATCAACACCTCTTTTGGTTCCTTTGATTCATTTAAAGATCAGTTTTCAAAAGCTGCTGCCACACAGTTTGGTTCAGGATGGGCATGGCTTTGTGTTATGGAAGATGGAAAACTTGAAGTATGTGGAACTGCCAATCAAGATAATCCTTTAATGCC
>JABHBC010000239.1 GCA_018674025.1 Flavobacteriaceae bacterium | reverse complement strand
GATAAAACTAGAGATTTCCATTACAATATTTATGGAATTGATAAGGCACCAAGTGCTGTTTTAAAAGCAAAAGACAATGTAAAAAATGCAAACTTAGAATCTTTTATTTCAATTAGACATGATGATTTTTTTAAGACTTCAAAATCAAGTAATGACTTTTTACAAATAATTTTTAATCCTCCTTACGGAGAACGTTTAGAAATAAACATGGAAAATCTTTATGCTGATATTGGAAATACATTAAAAAGAAATTATTCAAATAGTACAGCATGGTTTATTACTTCAAACATCGAAGCTTTAAAATTTGTTGGACTAAGACCATCAAAAAAAATAAAACTATTTAATGCTAAGCTAGAATCAACTTTTGCTAAATACGAACTTTACGACGGGAGTAAAAAAGCAAAAAAAAACTTATAAGTTCTATTTCTTTACAATGGGAAGTAGGTAAGATAATTTATAACCAAAACCAACACCAAAGGAACTTCCGTCAAAGGTTCTGTTAAATCCAGGTACATACATGTTTTGAATATTATTTTTAATTTCTGAGTTAACCATTCTTTTAACTTCTAGGTTAAAGCCTAAAAATAAATTATTAAATATTTCGGCTTTTACTCCAATTATTAATTCTAACCACAATGAAGATAAATCTTCATTTTTAATTGGAATACCTATGAAGCTTTGACCCCATATTTGGTTATTAGTGTCATAAATAGTGTAATTATTTATTGTTTGATCGAAATCACTGTAGCCAATTCTTAAACCTGCAAAAATCATATTTTGCATATCAAGCCAGTTGGTATACATATTATAATCAATACCCGATTTAATATATGTTCCTTTAGATGTAAAATTTAAATATTCTTCATCTTCTGTATTTTCTATTAAACCAATTTCAGAAGCTATATATAGCTTATTACTTATTCTATAATCAGCATTTAATTCAAAACCATCATAATTATTATTTATAGAAGAGTTTATAAGTTTATTTAAATCTAAACCAACTCTAAGTCCAAATTTTTGCTTTTGAATAATTGAGTCGGTTGAAACTACATTTTTTTGAGAAAAAACACTGACTGGAATTATTAAGAGCAATAATATTTTAGTGAAAAATGTTGACATGCGCTTGGTTTTCGTTTTCTACTGTTTGGTTAATAACTTCATATCCACTAATCCAAACTCCATTTGGAGCCCCAAATATGTTAGGATCATAATTAAGTGCTGACAAATCAATATAATTATTTATGAATCCACAAGCTCTTGAAACAAATATATCAACTATGTTATAATCAAGATAAAAGTGATTTTCTTCTCCCTGAATTACTCCATCAATTTCAGAATGATTTTTATAAAATTTAAAGTTAGAAATTCCTATATTATTTCTAAGTGGTATAGCTATAGAGTCCGCATTGATACCATTAATTGTTTCAATTAAAGTTAACTCATTATTTTCAATTGCATATACTGCAAGTGATTCTACAGCTTTACTTTCATTGATGTTATTAGCATCCTTAAATGTTATTACTAATTGTGGGGTAGTGGGAGTAGTTTCAGCACAAATATCATCTTTTTCACATGCTACTAACAAGCTAAATGAAATTATTAAACAAATATAAAAATGAATCTTCATGTTATTTTTTCTTTAAAAGTACAACATTTTCTACATGATGAGTTTGTGGAAACATATCAACTGCTTGTGAATTAATAATATCATATTTATCTTTTAATAGTTCCAGATCCCTTGCCTGCGTAGCACTATTGCAACTTACATATATTATTTTCTTTGGCGAAATATTTATTATCTGTTGAATTACTTTTTTATGCATTCCATCTCTTGGTGGATCAGTAATAATTACATCAGGTTTTCCGTTAAGTCTAATAAATTCATCATTGAAAACAAATTTCATATCTCCAGTGTGAAAATCAGTATTTAATATTTTATTGTTTGCTGCATTTTCTTTTGCTGCAACTATCGCATCTGGAACAGCTTCAATTCCAACAACTTTTTTAACGCTTTTAGAAATAAATAAGGCAATTGTACCTGTTCCTGTGTAAAGATCATAAACAATGTCAGTCTTTTTAAGATCGCTAACTTCTCGAATTATTTTATATAATTCATAAGCTTGATCTGAATTTGTTTGGTAAAATGATTTTGCATTAATTTTAAATTCAAGCCCCTCCATTTTTTCTGTAATAAAACTATTTCCATAATAAGTTTTTACTTCTTGATCATATATGGTATCATTTGCTTTATTGTTAACTACAAATAATAATGAATTTATATTTGGAAATTGTTCAATTAAAAAATCTAAAAGTAATTCTCTGTTTTTTTTATTATCTGAGTAAAATTGTAATAATACCATTACTTCTTTGGTACTAGTTGTTCTAATCATTAAAGTTCTTAGATCACCAGTTTGATTAGAATGATTGAAAAAAGGAATATTATTATTGATAGAAAAATTCTTTATAGAATTTCTCAGAGTATTTGTAATGTCTTCTTGTAACCAACACTTGTTGATATCAACTACCTTGTTCCACATTCCAGGAATATGAAATCCTAAAGCATTTTTTTCTTTAATTATTTTTTTTGATTTAATCTCTTCTAGACTTAACCATCTGGAATCACTGAAAGAATACTCCATTTTATTGCTATAAAAGTAGCTATTAATGGCTCCTTTTATAGGAGTTATTTTAGGGAGCTTTAAATTTCCAATTCTAACTAAATTGTTTTTTACTTCGTCTTCTTTAAATTTTAATTGTTCACT
>JABHBC010000238.1 GCA_018674025.1 Flavobacteriaceae bacterium | reverse complement strand
TAATCCTCAGATTGCTCAAGAATTTTATTTTTTTCAATTGTGTTCTCTGCTGAACTCAATCTAGTTTGAAGTTTGATATCCTTGTATTGTTGATCATATTCAGGTGTAATTAACTCCTCGCTTAAACCAAAGTTAAACGGGATTGTAACTCCCCATTTTTCAGGAAACAATTGACCTACATTAACATTTGATACTAAATCATATTGCTTAACATCCTCTATGTCTCTTTCATTTGGCCCTTGCTCTATACTTCCAAATCCGCTTGTACTCTGTCTTCCAGTAGCACTTAAGCTCATGAAATCTGCTATATTTGTGTCAATAGTTACTGTTGCTGCCCAGCCCCCTTCGTTATCCATATCCGATAATCTAAGTTCATTAAACCAGACTGTACCACAAACATCCATATTGTCTTGTCTAGGGTTTTTGACCCCAACCATCAAAGTTCTAATATCTCCAAAATTAGGATTACCCTTAATAGAAACCCTATGCTGACCAAGTTGAAAAGGGGAAAATTCATCAACTGGATCTACTATTAAATCATCTCCAAAAACATCATAAAAAATAGGATCTTCATTTGCAAGAGTTCCGTTAGTAATCCCTAAAGACTTAATTGACTCAAGAACATCCATAGGCAGATTAATTTCATTTATTTCAGGCCAAATTGATTGTGGATCTAAAGTATTTGTAGATGATCTTTGAAGTGGAACTTCAATTTGATAATAATTTTGTGTTAAATCATTACCCATTCTTATAAATCCAACAATATCCCCATCTGAAAGCCCAGGACTTAGCCCTTCCTCAGCATGCAAAAACATTCTAATTCTTTTGTACTGCCTCATATCAACATTAATATTCTTGTATACTGCTCTAGAATCCTCGGTTTCTAATGCACAAACATCTAGTACTAAAGACTGCTCGTTTTGTCTGACAATAGTATTGTTATTATTAAATTGTTCCCTCTCAACTCCTGGAGGAGAGACATAACTTTCTTCATTTTCTTGAATGCCAATAACCCCAACATTTAAACTAGTAATATCATTGTCATTGTTAACTTCTTCATCAAGTGAAAGTTGATATTTTCTCCAATCACTTCTAACTAACTCGAGAGTACCAAATCTAAATGTGGTATTTTCAGAAAATTCATTTAAATACATTCTTATAAATCTAATTGATCTAAAGTCTGAAATTCCTCCAATTGTATTTGTAGGTTCATTGACCGGAACCCTGAACTGATACCACCTAATAGTTTCTGTAGTTCCGTTAGGAAGCGATACAGTTTTCTCTTTTCTATCTTTAATAAATTGATTGTTTATATCAGACAATGAATTAGGGGTAATATTTATCTCATACTCGAAATAACTATCAATAGTGTTCATTGTATTATCTCTATTGATATCCTCTGCATCTGGTTGAGTTGTTGAACCTCTATTCGTATTAGTAAAAATTTCGGGTGAATTACCATCTAATCCGTTGTATTGTCTATATCTATTTAAAATATCTCCATCAGCATTTAAGAAATAATTATAATTATCGTTGGATGGATCGTCAAAAGATGCATAAGATGGAAACTTAATGATTTCTTCTTGATCGTCATATCCGTCTAAACCTACATCTTGATTTACCCTCTCATCACCTAGAGTGGAAAAAGCATAAATTAAGGATTGATTTTGAGGCACTATTGACCCCCATGTTGTTTCATTTAATAAGCTTATATCTCCATCTTCAGGTAAACCATTTTCGTATTGCTTTCTACCATCTTTTAAAACATCTTCAGAAATATTCCCTAAATTGAAAGTCAACTTTCCGCCTGAATTTTCAGGGTTATTAATAAAGGGATCTTGTAACCAAAACTCTATATACTCAACATTAGATTGCTCAAAATCGGTTGTAGTAATTTGTTTTGTTATTCCAGCCCAACTATTTGAAGGATTTGACAAAGTATTTCCTAGGTTTTCAGGATTCATATTATATGGCCCTCTTAAATCAGGATAAAAATTCAAATCTAAAGAGTTAATAACTGAGATTTGACCTTGCACAATGTCTATTTGTGGAAAAATTTCATCAATGAAAATTCTTCTTGTATAGGGGTTAGAAATATCGTCATCATTGATTTCAGAAGGTCTAATACTACTATAAAAAACTGGATCAATAGAATACCAATTTAACAAAGCTCTATCATATCCATTCTGAATTCCGTTAGCATCTTCACCTCCATCATTATAAAATAAACCAAGATTTTTAGGTCTACTTGACAATGACCATCCTTGAGGGCTCATTAAATCTATAATATTTTGAGTTCCTTCAAAATCATCAACATAAGAAGTTACTTCACCTTTGAAATCGGTTCCTTTTGGTGCCCCAGGGACAAGATAAGCTACCTCACCTCTCAAAGATAAATTTGATGCAACTTCTGTTTCAATTGTTGGTATTTTATTAATTAACCTAGTCAATACAGGCAGTTCAGTTTCAAAGTTTCCGTTAAATCCAAAGATTGTATTATTGATGGGTTCAGTTCCATAATTCGCTTTTTGTGTAACAGGCCTTTCATTTAAATTTAGAAAAGTACCTCCCAATAAGAATTTATCACTAAACTGATGCTCAACATTAAAGCCTGTAAATCGTTTTGTTTGTTGTCCAAAAGTTGCATTATTTTCAACACTTACATTAATTGGTGTTCCCGAAGATTGAAGGGCAGGATCTAGAATTTGAACAGTACCTGCTTGGTAGTTTACAGTGTAATCAACTCCTTCAGTTAATACCCTTCCGCCTGCTGTTACATTGACTGAACCTCTAGGAACATTATAAGCTCCAATTGGTATTCCAGATCCACTTGAAGATTTGTATTTACCAGTGATTTGGAATTTATTCTTTTCAGAATCTTGTAATGCTATTGTTTTTGATGACTTATAAAGACTAGAGTAAACGTATTTTTTTTGATTTAAGTTATAGTCATCTGTAAGATCCTGATTACCATCATAGTTTTCGTTTGGACTGAGTCTAAGTTTTTCAAACAGAAACTCACCAAATGGTTCAACTTTTGTAAATATAATTTTACCGTTATTTTGAAGAACTGTTATGCCTGGAACAAAGTCAAAAAATCCATCTCCGCTAAATTGAGGGTCATTATTAGAATTTAATCTATCAAAGTTAAATAGGTTTAAAAGTGGTGTTTCACTGATGTTTAAACCATTCGTATTTGGTGTTGGGAATGGCACTCCATCAACAGGTGTTATATAATTTAAGGGAGAAGATTCGTTATAAAAAATATTAAGTTTAAACCCGTCTTCTTCTAATTGAAAAGAGCCTGTATTGTATATATTTTTCATCATTAGTTTCCACATAGGAGCTTCAACACTGCTTACTGTACTCTTTAGTAATTTTACAATCAAATTATTATTATTAACAATTGGATTATTATTATCATTATTATTTGATATTTCAGTTGCTTGAACACCATCATTTGCAAATTCACCAACTTGATAAACTTGATCACCAATAGTGTATTGAAAAGCAACTGCTAGTATTTCATCGTTGTCAAGTTTTTGGTTTAACGAAATATATCCGAGTTGTGTGTTGACAGTGTAATCAGATCCATTATTTAATTTTTTGGCATTTTCTAACTTACCATAATCGAATCCTTCATTAACATTTGGCAAAAGAATACCAGATTGAATTGTAGCAATGTCACGAACAGAATTGGTTAACTGTGAATTTGATTGACCTATTATTAGTGGATTAAATCCATTATTTCCATTGTCAGGATTAGCATTTGGGCCTACAAAGACATTCACATTTGAAGCCAAATTAGAAGACTCTCCTAAATCCTGAAATGCAACTATATTTCTAACGTTTTCTATTGAATTATTTCTGTTAGTAATCCAAACCTCAGTTCTAGTGATTTGAATATTAGAATTTACATATGGATAATTTAATAAGGCTTGATCATACTTTTCTCTAAATATATGGCTTAAAAAAAAATGTCTATTTTCATCATAATCTAAAGCTCTAAATTGAAATTCTTCAATAGTCCCTCCAGCTTGAGCGACAACTGTTTTAGCTTCAGATTTTTGTTCAGAAAATACAGCGGTGACTCTGGTTTTACCAAATTGTAACTCAGTTTTAAAACCAAATAAACTCTGAGCTCCAGTAATTAAAGAACTGTTTAGTGGCATACTTACATTTCCTACTTCAATTTTTTTAATAATATCATCCTCAGTTGGCTCATATTGGATCTGCATAAGATTTTGAAAATCAAATGTAGATTGAGTATCAAAATTTGCATTTACCTGAACTCTAGTGCCTACCTTACCAAGCAAACTTAATCCAATTCTTTGATCAAAATCAAAAGAAAAATTACTTCTATTTCTAGGTGAAAATGAAGGGTTATCCTGTTTGGTGTATAAAACTCCAAGATCTATTTCTAAAGAACCCTGGGGAACAACTTCTATAGTATTACCTCCAAAAATTGATTCAAACAACTTAGAATTGACATAAATTTCTGGAATCAAATTTTTTTGTAAATCTTCTGAACCATCTAATCTACCCTCCGCTGCTTTTATTTTGTCTTTGTAATATTTTTTTAAATTTTCATTTAAAATTAATTCTTCATATTCTTTCGGCGATAAAATAACTGGATAGTTAATATTAAAATCACCAACAGATTGATTAAAAAAATATCTATCACTAATGGGATCATATGTGTAATTTTCTTCAATACTAGTAGGGTTTTCTAATTCAAGACTAGTTGTAGAAAACTCTTCAGTTATTTGATTTTGAGAAAAAGCAGAGGAAATAGATGAAATTATAATTATACCGAATAGTAGTATATTAAATTCACTTACTACAATATTTTTAAATTTATTCAAACTAAATTATAAATTTTTCAAAGCTTCTTTTATTATAAGTTCAACAGAAGCCTCTGCATTATCTAATATGATTTTATCAACTAATTTTTCAGAAGTTTTTTTGTTAATTCCAAGCACTTCTAGTGCAGATAACGCTTCTTCTTTAGCTGTATTGTTATTTTGGAAAGAAATTTTATCATCAAGATCGTATATTTTTAAGACTTTATCTTTTAACTCAATTATAACTCTTTGAGATGTTTTAAGGCCTATCCCTTTAACAGATTGAATCATTGCTGAATCTCCAATTGAAATTCCATGAATTATTTGTTCAGGAGAAAGAGAAGACAACATTGTTCTAGCAATACTCGCTCCAATTCCACTTACAGAAATCAGTAATCTAAAAATCTCTCTCTCTTTTCTAGAGTAAAAACCAAACAATGTATGAGAATCTTCTTTAATTTGAAGATGAGTATATAATTTTAAACTTTCCTGGTCAGGAATTGCGGAAAATGTATTTAAAGAAATATTAATTAAATAGCCTATTCCATTTACTTCAATGATAACGCTTGTAGGTGACTTTTCAACTAATTTTCCTTTTATGTGAGTTATCATAACTTATTATTTTATCAAATTTAGTTAATTTATTTTTCTTGATTCTTTCATTTGAGCGTCAATCACTGCTATTGCAGTCATGTTAATAATCTCATCAACTGATGCGTCTAATTGTAAAATATGTACAGGTTTTTTGAGACCCATCATTATTGGACCAATATTGTCCGCTTTGTTTAACTCTTTTAAAAGTTTGTAAGTGATATTTGCTGAATCTAAGTTTGGAAAAATTAATGTATTTACTTTTTTTGATGATAATTTTGAAAAAGGAAAAATATCATTTCTCATTTCATTGTTTAGTGCAAAATCAGTTTGAAGTTCCCCGTCAACAATTAAGTCTGGAAATGATCTGTGTAAATACTTAACAGCATTTCTAACCTTTGTTGCTGAAATATCTTTAGAAGATCCAAAATTGGAATAAGATATCATAGCAATAACAGGATCTATACCAAACATTTTAACTGTTGCTGCTGTCATCTGAGCAATTTTTGCCAAATCTGAAGCATTAGGATCAATATTGATAGAAGTATCGCTAAGAAATAGCGGACCTCTTTCGGTTATTAATAAATTGGTAGTAGCTATTCTGGTTGCACCTTCATCTAAACCAATTAATTTTAAAATTGGTTTTACAACATTTGGATAGCTTTTTGAATATCCAGTGATTAAAGCATCGGCATCGCCAGCGTTAACCATCATGGCGCCGAAATAATTTCTTTCTCGCATTAACTTTTTTGAAGCTAAAAGAGTTAATCCTTTTCTTTCTTCTTTTTTCCAATAAATATGTGCATATTCATTGATCATTTCCTGATTATTTTCTTTTGGATCTACAATTTCAATAGCATCATCAAAATCTAGCTCTTCCATTAACATTTTTATAGTTTCCTTTCTTCCTAATAAAATTGGAATTGCAATTCCTTCATCGTAAACAAATTGAGCAGCTTTTAGTACTGTTAATTGATCTGCTTCTGCAAAAACTACTCTTTTAGGGTTTCTTTTAGCTCTACCATGCATCAATCTTACCAATTTATTGTCCCCTCCCGACCTTTCAATAAGTCCATCAATATATTTAGGCCAATTTTTGATTGGGAATTGAGCTACACCACTATCCATAGCTGCTTTAGCAACAGCAGGTGGAACAACAGAAATTAGTCTTGGATCAAATGGTTTGGGTATTATATATTCTCTTCCAAAAGTTAATCTTGTTTGATCATATGCAACATTAACTTGTTCAGGAACTGCTTCTTTAGCTAAATCTGCAAGTGCAATAACAGCAGCTTTTTTCATCTCTTCATTTATAGTCGTTGCCCTAACATCTAAAGCACCTCTAAAAATAAATGGGAACCCTAAAACATTATTTACTTGGTTCGGATTATCACTTCTACCAGTTGCCATTATAACGTCTTCTCTTGTGTTAGTAGCTAACTTATAATTAATTTCTGGGTCAGGGTTGGCCATAGCAAAAACTATAGGATTTTCGGCCATTTTATTTAACATTTTAGGAGTTAATATATCTGAAGTTGAAAGACCTATGAAAACATCTGAATCTACTATGGCTTGATCCAATGTTGAGATATTTTTTGAGGTTGCAAACTCAGATTTACTCTTATTTAAATTTTTTCTTTTAGTATTAATAACTCCTTTACTATCAAGCATTAGAATGTTATCATTCTTAAGTCCGAAAGACTTGTAAAGTTTAGCACATGAGATGGCTGCAGCCCCTGCTCCACTTATAACCATTTTGACTTCTTCTATTTTTTTATCTGCAATTTCTAAAGCATTAATTAATGCTGCAGCAGAAATAATTGCTGTACCGTGTTGATCATCATGCATCACTGGTATGTTAAGCTCTTTCTTTAATCTTTTTTCAATTTCAAAAGCCTCAGGTGCTTTTATATCTTCAAGGTTGATTCCACCAAAAGTAGGTGCAATATTTTTTACAGTATTAATAAATTCATCAATGTTCTCTGTATCAACTTCAATATCAAAAACGTCAATGTCAGCAAAAATTTTAAAGAGTAAAGCCTTTCCTTCCATGACAGGTTTTGATGCTTCGGCACCAATATTTCCTAATCCTAAAACAGCTGTTCCATTAGAAATAACAGCTACTAAATTTCCTTTTGAAGTGTATTTGTATGAGTTTGCTTTATCATTTTCGATCTCTAGACACGGTTCAGCAACCCCTGGAGAATAAGCTAAAGAAAGATCTCTTTGAGTAGCATATTTTTTTGTAGGGACTACTTTTATTTTTCCTGGACTAGGCATAGCGTGATAATCTAATGCTTGCTTTCTTGTTGTTTTTCTTTTCATTTTAATAATAGATGAATTACAAATGTAATATCTTATAAGTAAAACAAAAACTTAAGTAAGCTAATGTTTTAAGAAATTTATATTTCTTTTTAACCCTTTTAGTTTTGTTCTTTTTACGGCTGATTTCGAAAATACTTTGCTAAAAGTTTCCTGAGTTATTTCATCCCAATCTTTTTTTGTCATGGACAATAAATCTGGGTTAGGATTAAATAATGGTTCGTTATGTGCCTTTGAAAATTTGTTCCATGGACAAACATCTTGACATATATCACAGCCAAACATCCAGTTTTCAAACATTCCTCTCATGGAGTTGGGAATATTATCTTTAAGTTCAATTGTAAAATAGGATATACATTTACTACCATCAACAACATAAGGTTCTACTATTGCATCAGTTGGACATGCTTCTATACAAGCAGTACAAGATCCACAATGGTCCGTTTCTATATGGTCATATACCAAATCCAAGTCAATTATTAGTTCAGTTATAAAATAAAAAGAGCCAACCTTTTTGGTGATTAAATTAGAGTTTTTTCCAACCCAGCCTAAGCCACTCTTTGCAGCCCATGCCTTTTCTAAGATGGGTGCTGAATCAACAAATGCTCGACCAGAAACTTCACCAATATTTTCTCTTATAAAATATAGCAATTCATTTACCTTATCTTTAACAACAAAGTGGTAATCATTACCATATGCATACTTTGAGATTTTTGGAGACTTTTCAACACTTAATTCCTTACTGGGATAATAATTATATAATAATGAAATTACACTTTTAGAGTCTAAGACTAACTTTGAAGTATCTAGCCTTTTGTCGAAATGATTTTCCATATATTTCATTTCTCCATGCATATTTTTATTGAGCCATTTTTCTAATCTGGGTGCTTCTTCTTCTAAAAACTCAGACTTACTTATGCCACATGAAATAAAGCCAAGCCTATTAGCTTCAGACTTTATAAGTTCAGTATATTTTTGTTTTGTAGTCAATGGTATTTTTAAAATTAAAACAAACCTTTTTGTTTGTTAGCTTTAATTTTTCCAAGGTGTTTGTATGCAATATCCATAACTTCTCTTCCTCTAGGTGTTCTCATAATAAAACCTTGTTGAATTAAAAATGGCTCATAAACCTCTTCAATTGTTTCGGCATTTTCTCCAACAGCAGTTGAAAGAGTATTTAACCCAACTGGACCACCACTAAATTTATCAATAATAGTATTAAGAATTTTATTATCCATCTCGTCAAGTCCATATTTGTCTACATTTAGTGCTTGTAAACTACTTTTTGAAATTTTTAAATCAATCTCACCATTTCCTTTAATTTGAGCAAAATCACGAACTCTTCTTAAAAGAGCATTAGCAATTCTAGGAGTACCTCTACTTCGTCCCGCAATTTCAATTGACGCTTCGTTGGATATTGGTACATTTAAAATATCTGCACTTCTTTGTATTATAGTAGACAAAACTTCTTTTGTATAATATTCAAGCCTGCTTGTGATTCCAAATCTAGCTCTCATTGGAGCCGTTAATAATCCTGATCTAGTTGTAGCTCCAATTAAAGTAAAAGGATTAAGGTTTATTTGTACTGATCTTGCATTTGGACCTGATTCAATCATAATATCAATCTTATAATCTTCCATAGCAGAATAAAGATATTCTTCAACAATTGGGCTTAATCTATGAATTTCGTCAATAAACAAAACATCCCTTTCTTCTAAGTTAGTTAGAAGTCCAGCTAAATCACCCGGTTTATCTAAAACAGGTCCGGATGAAACTTTTATACCAACATTTAATTCATTAGCTAAAATATTGGCCAACGTAGTTTTTCCAAGTCCAGGTGGTCCATGGAACAATGTATGGTCTAAAGCATCGTTTCTTTGATTTGAAGCCTGAATGAAAATTTTTAAGTTTTCTAATATATGATCTTGTCCAGTGAAATCAGCAAAAGATAACGGTCTTAAATTCTGTTCAAACTCATGCTCATCAGATGATAAGTTATTTGAAGATGGATCTAGATTTTCATTCATAAAACAAATATAAAGAAAAAGCCCTTCTAAAAAGAAAGGCTTTTTTTTAATAATCACATTTAGTAAATATTAATATTCTATTTCGTCTTTTTTCATAGGCTTAATCTGGGGTACAAAATCTTCTTTGTAACCAGGTTTACTATAATCGTATGGCCATCTAAATACTTCAGGGATTTTTCCTTTCCAATTTCCGTGTATATGCTTCATTGAAGCAGTCCATTCTAATGTATTCGATTTCCAAGGATTCTGAGGAGATTTCTTTCCGTAAAACATACTGTGTATGAAATTATATAGGAATACTATTTGTATTAAACCACCAACAATAGCAAAACCTGTAATGATTTTATTAGTATCAGCTAAATCATCAAATAAAGGGAAGTTAGAATTTGTATAGTATCTTCTTGGAAGTCCTGCCATACCAATAAAATGCATTGGGAAAAATACTCCATAAGCACAAATAGCAGTTACCCAAAAATGCACATATCCAAGGTTCTTATTTAGCATTCTATTAAATAGCATAGGAAACCAATGATATACCCCCGAGAACAATCCATACAAGGCAGAAATACCCATAACTAAATGGAAATGAGCAACTACAAAATATGTGTCATGTAAATTAATATCAAGAGCACTATCTCCAAGTATAATACCGGTTAATCCACCAGTGATAAAAGTTGAAACAAAGCCAATTGAAAATAACATGGCAGGGTTAAACTGTATATTTCCTTTCCATAATGTGGTTATATAATTAAATGCTTTCACAGCAGATGGAATGGCAATTAATAAAGTTGTAAATGTAAATACAGATCCTAAAAATGGATTCATTCCAGAAATAAACATATGATGTCCCCAAACAATTGTGGATAAAAATGCAATTGCAAGAATTGATAAAATCATTGCCTTATATCCAAAAATTGGCTTTCTAGAGTTCGTCGCAATAACTTCAGATGCAATCCCTAAAGCAGGTAATAAAACAATATAAACTTCTGGGTGACCTAAAAACCAAAATAAATGCTCGAATAAAACCGGTGATCCACCTTGATAATGTAAAACTTCACCTTGAATAAAAATATCTGATAAGAAAAATGAGGTTCCAAATGATCTATCCATTATTAATAATAATGCAGCAGAAAGTAAAACTGGGAAAGAAATAACTCCAATTATAGCAGTTACAAAAAATGCCCAGATAGTCAATGGCATTCTTGTTAGTGTCATTCCTTTAGTTCTTAAATTTATAACCGTAACTATATAATTTAGGGACCCTAACAAAGAAGATGCTATAAAAATTGCCATAGAAACTAACCATAAAGTCATTCCTAGACCTGAACCACCCTGAGCTAACTCAACAGCACTTAAAGGAGGGTATATAGTCCATCCAGCTGCAGCTGGGCCTGCTTCAACAAAAATAGAAGCTACCATGATAACAGTAGATAAGAAAAATAACCAGAAAGAAACCATATTCAAAAATCCAGATGCCATATCTCTGGCTCCTAATTGAAGGGGAATTAATAAATTACTAAAGGTTCCACTTAATCCCGCAGTTAGAACAAAGAATACCATTATTGTTCCGTGCATAGTAACAAGCGCTAGATATATGTCCGCATCCATTACACCATCAGGTGCCCACTTACCTAGAAAAAATTCAAAAATTATATTTGGTTCTTCTGGCCAAGCAATTTGTAATCTCATTAAAAGAGACATTAATATTCCTATCACCCCCATAAAAAGAACTCCGGTGATTAAATATTGCTTAGCAATCATTTTATGATCCTGGCTAAATATATACTTAGTAATAAATGTTTCTTTATGATGATGTCCGTGATCTTCGTTTGGATCAATTTCTATATATTCTGACATACTGTAAATATTATTTTTGAGCTATTAATGAATTTTTAAATTTAGTCTGCTGGTTAATCCAATTATCAAATTCTTCTTGTGTTTCGACAACTATTTTCATTTGCATATTGTAATGAGATTTACCACAAATTTTATTACACAATAAAAGATAATCAAATTCATAAGGATCTAAAACCTCTTCCCCTTTTTCTTGTAATTCTTTACTTTTTTCAGCTCTTATATTGTTAATATTTAATATTTTTTCTATCATTTCAGGTGTTTTCCTCATATCTACAGTAGTAACATTTGGAGTGAATCCAAATTGAGTTATCATTCCTGGAACACAATTCATCTGTGCTCTAAAGTGAGGCATGTATGCTGAATGTAAGACATCTTGAGATCTCATTTTAAACAATACTGGCTTTCCTACAGGAAGATGAAGCTCAGTAGTAATGATATCATCTTGTGCATTTGGATCAAATTCATCAAGACCCAAAATATTTGCTCTATCAATATCGATTAATCTTACATTTGAT
>JABHBC010000237.1 GCA_018674025.1 Flavobacteriaceae bacterium | reverse complement strand
GATAAAACTGAGCTACTGGAAGATTTTCAATAAATCTCCATGATTTACCACCATCTTTTGTGATATTTAATCCACCATCGTTACCATCTATCATGAATTTCCCATTTTCAGGATGTATCCACCAAGCGTGATGATCTGGGTGTACTCCATTTGAAACCCCATACGCAGGCATTAATTGTTTGAAATTTTTACCACCATCCTCACTAACATTAACATAAGTAAAAATTGAGTATACTCTATTTTCGTTTAGAGGATCCACATAAATTTCAGAGTAATAAAATGGCCTTCCGCCAATATCATTTTTATCATTTATTTTTTTCCAACTATCTCCTCCATCTTCACTTTTATAAAGTGCATTTTTTTTAGATTCTATAATTGCGTAAACAATGTTAGGACTACTTGGAGCTATAGCTATACCAATCCTACCTAAATCTCCCTCAGGTAATCCTTCTTTACTAGAAAGTTTCTTCCAAGTTTCTCCTCCATCATGAGTTATGTGTAATCCAGAACCTTTTCCACCTGAGTTAAAATACCATGGTTCTCTTTTATGTTCCCACATTGCTGCAATAAGTTTATTTGGATTTTCAGGATCCATTACAAGGTCAGCTGCACCAGTTTTATTATTTGCAAATAATATTTTTTTCCAATTGTTACCTCCATCAATAGATTTGTAGACACCTCTTTCTTTATGCTCTCCCCATGGAGATCCAATTGCACCAACATAAATTATATCTGGATTAGTAGGGTCAATAACTATTCTATGAATATGTCTAGTTTCCTTTAATCCTTTTTCCATCCAAGTTTTTCCTCCATCAATAGATTTATAAATACCAAAGCCTCCATTTAAACTATTTCTAGGATTTCCTTCTCCAGTTCCAACCCAAATAACACTTGGGTTAGATTGTTGAATCTTTACTGCTCCAACGGAAGCTGTTAATTCGTTATCAAAGATTGGTGACCATTTGATTCCTCCTGATTCAGATTTCCATAAACCTCCAGATGCTGTACCTGCATAGATGATATCGGTATTGTTTAGAACTACATCTATTGATGTAACCCTTCCAGACATTCCTGCTGGACCAATATTTCTTGGACTTAAATCTTTTAAAAGATCCATTGTGAAATCTTGTGATAAAGCTGATAATGTAAATGTTAAAACAAATGTAAATAGTGTATAGATCCTTCTTTTCATTATAATAAATTAGATTAAAAAATATTTTTTATAAATATATTATTTAGAATTAACTAATGCTAATTTATCATTATCAGGATTTATTGCTATACGTGATATGTTAGTTATTCCGTATTCTTCAAGTGAACATAGTAGTGTCCAATCATTTGAAAATTCACTATTGAAGATGTAAAGATTATTTTTATGAGAAGTTAAAATAGAACCATCTTTAAACCAGCAAATATCTTCGTTATTATTCAATGTTGTTTTTATGGTTTTAGTTTTATAATTACTTAAATCTACATAGTTAATATTCCATATAGAGTCTTTTTTTGAAATGTAACTAATTTTTTCCTGTCCAAATTTATTTTTTGGAATATTATGAATTGACCTACCTGTATTATTATCAATATATGTGTGTTCTTTAGTTTTTAAATTTGAAGAATATAACACTAGCTCGTTATTTTCTAAAACAGAGGATATAATTAGATTTTTTATTTTCTTAGAATAATTATAATATCCAACTATTTTATCTGTAAATGGAATGATGTATGTATTATCTTTTACATTATATATACGCAAATATTGCTCTCCTTTTTTATCCAAACTGACAGCTGAAACTTTATTTTTTTTATATCTAATAGGGGAGTACTCGCTTGTTTGGGTATTAGTTAAATACTTTAAACTATTATCTATACTGTTATATTGAACTATATCATTTTGAAAATTTCTTTCAGAAGTAAATAAGACTTTATTATTTGATATAAATATTGGCTGATTATTGTATCCATCATTAGTAGATATTTTTTCTACATTATAAATCTCAATTTTACCTTTTTTAAATTCAATATCTAAAAGAAATATTTCAGTATTTGTCTGTGCAATAAACTTTGAGCAATTAAATAATACGAATAAATTTAGTACTATCTTAAATAAAATATTTCCCTTCATTTGTAAATTGTTCTGAAACTTTATTACGAAGTTTAATTATGTTAATATCAGAGTATGACCTTGTTTTTCTATATAAATAATTATGGAGTTTTTTTCTCTTTGAACCAATAGAGATTAAATTTATTACCTCTTTTGCATTTTTATTTATTATATCATTTGCATTTGATAAATAAATACTTGTTAAGTCAGCTTTAATCTTATAATTATTTTCGTTGTTATTTGTATTTTTTTCTGTCCTCAATACTGCTGATTCTGACATATAAATTTCAATTAGAATATTGGATAAAGCGAGTAAAAGTTGTTGATTTTTTTCAAGATCAATTTTGTCTTGCAAACAGTGACCAAGAAGCGTTAGAAAAAGATCTTTATAATTACTTACTGTTTCTTTTTCTAATCTGAATATTCCATTTTGTTTTTTGTTTTTTAAAAACGAAAACTTTGAATTAATTGTTGAATCAGTAATGGCCTTTTTAAGGTTGATTTCTTTTTTAAATGCTTTTTTAAGTAAATGCCCTACTGAAACCATTCTGTTGATTTCATTAGTTCCTTCATAAATTCTGGCAATTCTTGCATCCCTCCAATAAGACTCCATTGGGGCTTCTTCTGAGAAACCCATTCCACCGAAAATTTGTAATCCTTCATCTGCAGCAATTTGAACATCTTCAGAAACAGCAACTTTTAAAATTGAACATTCCACAGCAAAATCTTCAACTCCTTTCAATTCTGCCTCTTGATGGGTCATTCCCTCTGCTACAAGTCTGTTAATATTGTCTTCGATATCTTTTGCTGCACGATAGCATGCAGATTCTCCTACATAAGTATTAGTTATCATTTCAGCAATTTTATATTTAATTGCTCCAAAATTGGAAATGCTAGTTTTAAATTGTTTTCTTTCGTTAGCATATTCAATTGATGTTGTAGTTAATCTTCTTTGTGAATCTATACCAGCAGCGCCTAATTTAATTCTTCCAACATTTAAGGAGTTCATAGCAATTTTGAAACCTTCTCCTCTTTTAGCTAACATATTTTCTTTTGAAACTATTGTGTCATTAAAAAAGACTTGTCTAGTAGAAGATGCTCTAATTCCTAACTTATGCTCTTCTTCTCCAAGTGTAATTCCATTTTCAGGATTATTTTCAACTATAAAAGCTGTTATATTTTTATCATTTTCAATTCTTGCAAATACAATAAAAAGGCTACAGAATCCTGCATTTGAAATCCACATTTTTTGCCCATTAATTTTATAACTAACTCCGTCATCGGAAAGGGTAGCAGTTGTTTTTCCAGAATTAGCGTCACTTCCAGCGCCCGGTTCAGTTAAACAATATGCTCCAAACCATTCGCCACTTGCTAATTTCGGCACATATTTTTTCTTTTGCTCTTCTGTTCCATATAATGTTATTGGCATTGTTCCTATACCTGTATGAGCACCAAAAGCTGTGCTAAAGGATCCACTACCACTTGAAATATATTCACAAACTAACATTGTTGAAACAAAACCCATACCTAAGCCACCATATTGTTCAGGAACAGCAATACTAAGAAATCCCATTTCACCTGCTTTTCTCATCAGATCTTCAGTTAACTTATAATCCTTTTGTTCAAATCGCGATCTAAATGGAATAATTTCACGCTCGTTAAATTCCTTTACTGAATCTCTCATCATAATATGTTCTTCAGTAAAATCCTCTGGAGTGAAGATATTGGAATGATTTGTTTGATGAGTAATGAATTCCGACCCGCTAATTAAGTTTTCTTTATTTTTCATAATAATTAATTTAAAAATTCAAATATTCCTGCTGCTCCTTGACCAGTTCCAACACACATAGTCACCATTCCGAATTTACCTTTCATATTTCTTTTTCTCATTTCATCAAAAAGTTGAACTGACAACTTAGCACCTGTACATCCCAATGGGTGACCTAATGCGATTGCACCTCCATTAACATTTACAATATCTTGGTTTAAATTTAATTCACGCATTACAGCTAAAGATTGTGATGCAAAAGCTTCATTTAATTCTATCAATTCGACGTCATTTTGTTTTAATCCTGATTGTTTTAACACTTTAGGTACTGCTGCTACTGGTCCAATACCCATAATTTTTGGTTCCACACCTGCAGCCGCATAATTAACCATTCTTGCAATGGGCTCAATATTTAATTCTTTAACCATCTCTTCACTCATTACCATTACAAAAGCAGCTCCATCACTCATTTGAGAAGAATTTCCTGCAGTTACACTGCCGTTGTTTGCAAATACTGCTCTTAATTTACTAAGTGCAGATATACTAGTTCCTTTTCTTGGTCCTTCATCTTTTGTAACTTCATAGTTTCTATTAACTTTTTTTCCGCTTGAATCTAGATAAGTTTCTTCAACTTTAATTGGAGCAATTTGATCTTGAAAACGATTTTCTGATAATGCCTTTAAAGCTTTTACATGAGATTTATATGCAAATTCATCTTGATCTTCTCTTGAAATGTTGAACTGATTAGCAACAGCTTCTGCTGTATTTCCCATTCCCCAATAATAATCTGCATGACCTGAATTAATTGTATTATAGTTTAGTTCAGGTTTAAATCCGGTCATTGGTACTGAACTCATACTTTCTGCTCCACCTGCAATAATACAATTAGCCATTCCAGCTTGAATTTTTGCTGTAGCCATACCAATGGTTTCAATTCCAGAAGAACAAAAACGGTTAACAGTAACACCTGGAACATCAACAGAATTTAAACCAATTAATGAAATAAAGCGCCCCATATTTAAACCTTGGGCACCCTCAGGCATTGCATTTCCAACTATTACATCATCAATTCGCTTTACATCTAAATCTGGTAATTCTTTCATCATGTGTTGAATTGTTTCGGCACCTAATTCGTCTGCACGTTTAAAACGAAATACACCTCTAGGAGCCTTTCCAACTGCTGTTCTATATGCTTTTACTATATATGCTGTTTTCATAATATTTTAATTTCTTAATGGTTTACCGGTTTTTAACATGTGTTCTATGCGTTCAATAGTCTTTCGTTCTGAGCAGAGAGATAAAAACGCTTCTCTTTCGATATCTAATAAGTACTGTTCACTCACCAATGATGGTTCAGACAAATCTCCTCCAGCCATTACGTAAGCAAGTTTATTGGCTATTTTTTTATCATGAGCAGAAATATATTTAGAGTGTTCCATTGAATCTGTTCCAACCAAAAACATTCCTAAAGCTTGTTTTCCTAAAACCCTTACATCTTTGCGTTTAATAGGTTGAGTATATCCAGTCTCAGCCATTAATTTTGCGTGTGATTTAGCTATTGCAATTTGTCTATCCTTGTTTACAACAACTACATCTTTTCCTTTTTGAAGTAATCCCAAATCAAATGCTTCATATGCTGAAGTAGAAACCTTTGCCATACCAATTGTCAAGAAATTTTCTTGCAAAATATTAAGTTCAACATCACCTTTTTGAAATGTGTCAGATGCTCTTAATGCCATTTCTTTTGAGCCACCACCACCAGGAATTACACCAACTCCAAATTCAACTAACCCCATATAGGTTTCTGCTGCAGCAACTATTTTATCTGCGTGTAAAGAAATTTCACAACCACCACCTAAAGCCATTCCGTGAGGAGCAGAAATTGTTGGAATTGAAGAATATCGCATTCGCATCATGGAATCCTGAAAAAACTTAATAGCCTTATTTAATTCTTCATATTCTTGTTCTGCAGCCATTAAAAGTATCATCCCAATATTAGCACCTACAGAAAAGTTAGGAGCTTGATTTCCAATAATTAGTCCCTGAAAATCTTTTTCGGCAATATCTATTGCTTTATTTAAGCCTAGCAATACATCTTCACCGATAGTGTTCATTTTTGATCTAAATTCTAGATTTAATATCCCATCTCCAATATCTTGTAAAGAAACACCAGAGTTTTTAAAGACTTCTGAAGATTCTCTAATG
>JABHBC010000236.1 GCA_018674025.1 Flavobacteriaceae bacterium | reverse complement strand
TTATAACAATTTCATTGGGTTATTTTATTGGTAGTTTAACTACCATTTTAATTTTTGTAATTATTGACCCAGAAGCAGCAAAAATTTTGGATGAAGAAATGCTAGTAATGACTAAAGAAATGCTTGAAGGCTTTGGAATGTCAAAAGAAATGATAGCCATGAGCTTAGAGGAAGCATCTAAAAAAAGTAATTTTTCATTGTCTAGTATCTCGTTACAATACGTTATGAATATAGCATTTTTCTCTGTTATTGGATTATTGGTGTCATTAATATTTAAAAAAGAATCCAAATAATATAAAATGGATATCTCTATTGTTATTCCATTATTAAATGAATGCGAATCTTTACAAGAATTAAGTCTTAAAATAGACTCAGTTATGAAAGATAATTCGTTTAGCTATGAAGTGATTTATGTTGACGATGGTAGTAATGATAATTCTTGGGAAATTATAAGTTCTATCTGTAAGGAAAATAATTCTTTTAAGGCTTTAAAGTTTTCTAAAAATTATGGAAAGTCACAGGCTTTACATGCTGGATTTGAAATTGCTGCTGGAAATTTAGTTTTTACAATGGATGCTGATTTACAGGATGATCCAGAAGAAATTCCAGAAATGTATAATTTAATTATTAATAAAAATCTTGACATTCTTTCTGGATGGAAGAAAAAGAGATTTGATCCATTTTTAACTAAAAATCTTCCATCAAAAATTTTTAATCTTTGTGCTAGGCTGACTTCTGGCATTAAATTAAATGATTTTAATTGCGGATTAAAAGGTTATAAAAATGAAGTTGTAAAAAACATAAATGTCTATGGTGAAATGCATAGGTACATACCCATATTAGCCAGTAACGAAGGGTATAATAAAATTGAAGAAAAAGTTATTAAACATAGACCCAGAAAATATGGTCAAACAAAATTTGGTATGAGTAGATTTAGTCATGGTTTTTTAGACCTAGTTACAATATGGTTTTTGTCAAGATTTGGTAAAAGACCAATGCATTTTTTTGGAGCTATTGGAGCATTAATGTTAATTATAGGGTTTATGTTTGCATTATACTTAGGAATTGATAAAATATATTTAAATCCTGAAGGTAGATTAATTACAGAGAAACCTGAGTTTTTCATCAGCTTAACAACTATGATACTGGGAAGTCAATTTTTTGTTGCTGGATTTTTAGGTGAAATGATAACTAGAAACAATCAAAATAAAAAACAATACAAAATAGACCAAAAAATAAATAGTTAACAAAAACTATTACATTATATGAGTTACAAAAATATTTATAAAGAATGGCTAAAAGATCCATTTGATAATGAGACAATTAAAGCCACTAGAGAATTAGCAAAAAATGAAAATGAGTTAGAGGACAGCTTTTATAAAGATCTTGAGTTTGGAACTGGTGGAATGAGAGGCTTAATGGGTGTTGGAACTAATAGAATTAATAAATACACTCTAGGAAAAAACACCCAAGGTATAAGCAATTATTTAGTAAAAATTTTTAAAAAAAATATCTCTGTTGCCATTGCATATGACTGCAGAAACAATAGTAAAGAGTTAGCAAAAATCGTTGCAGATGTTTTTTCGTCGAATAATATTAAAGTTTATTTATTTAGTGACTTAAGACCTACACCAGAGCTATCATTTGCATTGAAGTATTTAAATTGTCAATGTGGTATTGTGTTAACAGCTTCCCATAATCCTCCTGAATATAATGGATACAAAGTTTATTGGCAAGATGGTGGTCAAATAGTACCTCCTGAAGACCAAAACATTATTAATGAAATTAACAAATTAAAATATAATGATATATCATTTGATTCAAATAGTAGTTTAATTAAACTAATAGATAAAGATGTCGATAGGGAATTTATTCGTCAAAGTGTTTTAAATGGTAAATTATCAGATAATATTAAAATAAAAAACAATTTAAATATAGTATTTACATCTTTACATGGAACTTCAATTACTTTAATTCCAGATGTTTTAAAAAGTGCTGGATTTAAAAATGTACATATTGTTGAAGAACAGAAAGTTCCAGATGGTAATTTTCCGACAGTAGAATCTCCTAATCCTGAAGAAACTAAAGCATTAGAGATGGCCCTCAAGCTTGGAAATAAAGTTAATGCAGATATAGTCATTGGTACAGACCCAGATGGAGATAGACTCGGAATAGCAGTTAGGAATAATCGTAAAGAATTAGTTTTACTAAATGGGAATGAAGTAATGGCTATTTTAATTGAATATTTATGTGAGAAATGGAAATTAGAAAATAGATTAAACGGCAATCAGTTTGTTGGATCCACAATAGTATCTACTCCATTAATAAGTAAAATTGCTAATTATTATAATGTCGAATGCAAATTAGGTTTAACAGGCTTCAAATGGATTGCTAAAATGATTAAAGATTTTCCAGAGTTAGATTTTATTGGAGGTGGAGAAGAAAGTTTTGGATTTATGGTTGGAGATTTTGTTAGAGATAAAGATGCGGTTACCTCTACTCTACTTTCTTGTGAAATTGCGGCTTTACTAAAAAATGATGGACATACAATGTATTCCAAACTACAAGAAATTCATTTAAAACATGGTTTGTTTAAAGAAAAACTCATTTCTCTGACCAAAAAAGGAATAAATGGAGTTAGAGAAATAAATAAAATTATGGAGGAATTTAGAAATAATCCTCCAAACAAGATTGACGAATCAATTATTGTAAAAACTGATGACTTTCAATCTTCAATTTCAACAGATAATAACAAATTAAAAACTAAAATTAATCTACCTAAATCTAATGTTTTAATTTTCACAACAAATGATGGAACAAAAGTAGCTTTAAGACCTAGTGGAACTGAACCAAAAATTAAATTCTACATAAGTGTTAACGGAAAAGTTGATGATAAACATAATTATAGTAATTTAGAAGATAAATTAGAAAATAAAATTAATCGTGTTATTTCAGAACTTAAGATTCATTAATGGATTATTTTAAAAAAATATTAAAATATGCTTTACCATATAAGCACTTTGCATTTTTAAATATTATTTCAAATATTTTTTATGCTTTTTTTGGAACTCTATCTATGATTTCTTTGTTTCCAATGCTAAAGGTTCTTTTTAATCAAACTGAAACATTAAATACAGTTCCTATCTGGAATGGAATATCTAACATAGTAGATTATTCAGAGGCGTATTTAAACTACTTTGTTACTTTAAAAAAGAATGAAGGTAGTGATGATGTATTAATTTTTATGATTTTAATTATTGTAAGTACATTTTTATTAAAAAATATATTTAATTACTTATCATTATTTTTTATTACATATTTAAGAAATGGAGTAATAAAAGATGTTAGAAATGAACTTTATGACAAAATAACTGAACTGTCTGTTTCTTACTACTCTGAAAAGAGAAAAGGAGACGTATTATCTAGAATTTCTTCTGATGTAATAGAACTTCAAACATCATTTTTAGGAATCCTAGAGTTAATAGTAAAAGAACCACTGATGATAATTTTTACATTAGCTTCAATGGTTCTCATTAATAGTAAACTCGCATTGTTTGTTTTTATTTTCATACCAATTTCTGGTTTAATAATTTCATTTATTGGAAAATCATTAAAAAGAAAATCTAATAAAGTCCAAAAAGAACAAGGACTGTTTTTATCTCTTGTAGATGAAACTCTAAATGGCTTAAAAATTATTAAGAGTTTTACTTCTGAATCACTATTTAAAAAGAAATTTAATGATTCTACAAAAAAATATTATGACTTCTCTAATAGTTTGTTAAACAGGACAAATCTTGCGGGTCCAATTAGTGAATTTTTAGGGATTTGCTCAATAACCATACTATTGTGGTACGGAGGACAAATGGTTTTAGTTGATAACTCCTTGGACCCAAGTTCATTTATGGTTTTTTTAGGACTAGCTTATAACATATTAACTCCTTTTAAAGCAATTAGTAAAGCTACCTACAAAGTTAAAAAAGGAAATGCTGCAGCAGAGAGAGTTTTACAAATTTTAGAAAATAAATCTCTAATTGAAGATCCTAAAGACAATAAAGAAATTTTAAATTTTCAAAAATCAATTGAATTTAAAAACGTAAACTTTAGTTACAATAATGAAAATGCTATAAAAGAATTTAACTTTAATTTAAAAAAAGGAGAAACTCTAGCATTAGTAGGGCAATCTGGAAGCGGAAAATCAACCTTAGCAAATCTTGTGAATAGATTTTATGAGCTAAAAAATGGAGAAATTTTAATAGATGGATTGAACATAAAAACTATAACAAAAAATAGCCTTAGAAAACTAATTGGACTTGTTACACAAGATTCAATATTATTTAACGACACAATAAAAAACAACTTACTTGTAGCTAAAAATACTGCTACTGATGATGAAATTATTGATGCATTAAAAATTGCTAATGCTTGGGAATTTGTTAAAGATTTAAAAGAAGGCATTTATCACAATGTAGGAGATTCAGGAAATAAACTCTCAGGTGGTCAGAAACAAAGACTCAGTATAGCAAGAGCAGTATTGAAGAACCCCCCGATTATGGTATTAGATGAAGCAACATCTGCATTAGATCCAGAGAGTGAAAAATTAGTTCAAAATGCACTAGAGAAAATGACAATAAATCGAACATCAATTGTTATTGCCCATAGATTATCTACAATTAAAAATGCAAAACATATTGCAGTGATGGACAAAGGTTGTATTGTTGAAAAAGGAAGTCACATTGAGTTGATGAAATTAAAAGGAATTTACTACAAATATGTTAACATGCAATCGCTTGAAAGATAATTGCCTTTTGTAAATACTTATTTTATCAAAATTAAACATACATTTGTATGCTTAATTTTTTCAAATGAGATTACACAGGAATTTATGCTTAGCCGTCATTGATGGTATTTTATTAATTTTTAACGAAAATGAATATGCTGATAAGGTCATTCAAAATCTATTAAAAAGAAATAAAACATGGGGAAGCAGAGATAGAGGGTTTATTGCAGAAACTACCTATGATATAGTTCGTTGGAAAAGATTATACTCAAAAATAGCTGAAGTTAAATCACCGTTTTCAAGGGATGATGCATGGCGATTATTAGCAGTTTGGATAGTTTTAAAAGGTATTAAGCTTCCTGACTGGAAATATTTTGAAAACACACCTAACAGAAAAATTAAAGGAAGATTTGATACTTTTATTAAAGAAAGAGTGTATCGTGAATCTATACCAGACTGGATTGATGACATAGGAGTTAAGGAGTTAGGAGTTAAAAAATGGGAAAAAGAATTATCTGCTCTAAACAAACAAGCACAAGTAGTTTTAAGAACAAATACTTTGAAAATTGATAAAGATCTACTTCAATCAAAGTTAGAAGATGAAGGTATTCTAACCTCAATTAATCAAAGTTATAATGATGCATTAATTTTAGATGAAAGAAAAAATGTTTTTAGAACAGAAGCTTTTAAAAATGGTTGGTTTGAAGTCCAGGATGCATCATCACAATTGGTAGCTGAATATCTTAAAGTTGAACCTGGAATGGTTGTAGTTGATTGTTGTGCAGGAGCAGGTGGAAAAACACTACATCTTTCTGCACTAATGAAAAATAAAGGCAAACTAGTTGCGATGGATATTTATGAAAGTAAATTAAAGAAATTAAAAGTTAGAGCAAAAAGAAATGGTGCTCACAACATTAACATTAAAGTAATAGAATCTACTAAACCCATAAAAAAACTTCATAATTCTGCAGACAGAGTTTTGATTGATGCCCCCTGCTCTGGATTAGGGGTATTAAGAAGAAATCCAGATTCAAAATGGAAGCTAAAAGAGGATTTTTTAACTAACATAAAAATTACTCAGCAAAAAATATTAAAAGACTATTCAAAAATGGTTAAACCAGGTGGAAAATTAGTTTACGCAACATGCTCAATACTTAATTCAGAAAACACAAAACAAATCAAAGATTTTTTAAAGTCTGAAAATGGTAAAGAATTTCAATTTGAAAGTGAAAAAATAATTTTATCTCATGAATATGGTTTTGATGGTTTTTACATGGCACTATTAACTAAAAATAAATGATAAAAAAGATAACATTAATTCTATTTTTAACTGTTGCCTTAGTTCAATCTCAAATACCCAATGGATATTATGATTCTGCTACAGGGTATGATTATGAACTTAAAACACAGTTGTTTGAAATAATTAATAATCACAATGACCAAGGTTATAATGCATTAGATGATTTTTATATTGCTAATGATATTGATGTTTATTATGAAAACGACAACACTATTTTGGATATCTACTCCGAAAATCCATCAGGTACTGACCCATATAATTTCAGTACAGAAAATAGTTGCGGAAATTATTCATCCGAAGGTGACTGTTACAATAAGGAGCATATAATCCCTCAATCAGTTTTTGGCAGCAATTATCCTATGAGAAGTGATGCGCATCAAGTATTACCAACAGATGGTAGAGTAAATGGTTTTAGAAGTGCCTACCCATATGGTGTAGTTGGGCAAAATTTAGTTAGTCAAAGTGGAATATCAAACCCAACACAAAATGGTTCTAAATTAGGTAATAATTTAAACGAAGGTTATGCAATAGGTTACACTAATATTGTATTTGAACCAATTGATGAATTTAAAGGGGATATTGCGCGAATTTATTTTTATTTCATAACTCGATATGAAAATTTAATTTCTTCTTGGTCTTCTTATGACATGTTTAATGGCAGTTCTGATCAAGTATTGCAAGACACTTTCTTAAACATTTTAATCAACTGGCATTTAAATGACCCTGTATCTCAAAAGGAAATTGATAGAAATAATCAAATTTATTTATTTCAAGGAAATCGAAATCCATTTATAGATCATCCAGAATATGTAGAAGAAATTTGGAGCTCTACAAATGACACTGAAAGTCCTTCTAGTCCTACAAATATTCAAATTTTTGACATAACAGATAATTCATTTCAACTTAGCTGGGATAGTTCAACTGATAACGTATCTGTAGATTCTTACAACATATATATCGACAATAACCTATATGCAAATACAGAAAATACAAGTTATTTAATTTCTGGCCTTTCTTCTAATACATATTATTGCATAAATATAACCGCATCAGATCAATCAGGTAATTCTTCTTCATTTAGTCAACAAGAGTGCGCCTCAACATTAAATCAAAGTACCTCAACAAATGAATTATTCATTTCTGAATATATTGAAGGATCTTCAAATAATAAAGCAATTGAAATTGCAAATTTCACTGGAGAAACTGTAAATCTTAATAGTTATTCATTAGCAAGAAATATAAATAGTGGTGCAAATTGGGGAGAAATGCTACAATTAGAAGGGCAAATAACAAATGGTGATGTTCATGTAATCTCAAAGGGAAATGCAGATCAACAAATATTAAATAGTTCGGATCAATTATCTAGTGCTGATGCAATATCATTTAATGGGGATGATCCGGTTGGATTATTTAAGAATAATAATTTAATAGATGTTTTTGGAGATTTTAATGGTGAAAATGATTATGCAAATAGCACATACGTTAGAAATGAATCAATAATAAATCCAAATGTTAATTTTAATATTGAAGAGTGGACTTTATTTCCAAACAACTCGTTTGAATTTATTGGTTTTCACAATCAAAATTTATCAATTGACGAAAACATTTTTACAGATCTAAAAATATACCCTATTCCTGCCTCTAATCATTTGATAAATATTAAATCAAATTTAGAATACTCTTATGAGATATTTAATAATAACGGAGTTAGACTTTTAAATGACTCTCATAAAGCAAGTAGTACAAACACTATAAAGCTAAATTCAGGAATATATTTTTTAAAAATCTACAGAAAAGGTTCTTATTTTACAAAGAAAATAATAATTCAATAGAGTTGTTCAAAACATAGTGGATAACTAATAAATTATCACACTAATTTTAATATAATATTAGGTTAAAAACAATTAAATTTATTGACTAATTATTTATATAAATTATGATTAGTTTCTTTGGTGATAATACTAGAAATAAAATCTTTGCAGTAGAATCAAATAATACTTTAACAAAAGAAGAAGTTGACAAACTAACATGGGTTTTTGGTGAAAAATCAATAATCAATTGTAATGAAGTAAATTATACTTTCCTGGGTCCTAGAGCTGCCATGATAACTCCATGGAGTACAAATGCTGTAGAAATATGTCAAAATATGGGTATAAACTCATTAGTTAGAATTGAAGAATTTAATAAAGTAGATTTTGAATACTCTGATTTTGATTATATGGTATATGAAAGGTTTGAAAAATTAGATCAAAATATATTTAGTATTGAGGTTGAGCCAGAAAAAATTTTAACTATTGAAAATATTGAAAAATATAATTTACAAGAGGGCTTATCATTAAATTCTGAAGAAATAGCTTACCTTAATAGTATTTCAAAAAAAATTGGAAGAAAACTTACAGATTCGGAAGTTTTTGGATTTTCACAAGTAAACTCTGAACATTGCAGACATAAAATTTTCAATGGAAAATTTATAATTGATGGTAAAGAAAAAGAATCTTCATTGTTTAAATTAATTAAAGAAACTTCTAAAAAAAATCCAAACTCTATTGTATCGGCATATAAAGATAATGTTGCTTTTATTCAGGGACCAACTATCAATCAATTTTCGCCTGAAAGATCTGATATTGCAGATTATTATAAAATAAAAGAAGTTAACTCTGTAATTTCTTTAAAAGCAGAAACCCACAACTTTCCAACTACAGTTGAGCCTTTTAACGGAGCTGCTACAGGCTCAGGGGGAGAAATTAGAGATCGGCTAGCTGGTGGGAAAGGGTCACTACCACTTGCTGGAACTGCCGTTTACATGACACCATACCCAAGAAATTCAAATGAAAAGCCATGGGAAGAAAATATTCAGGCTAGAAAATGGCTGTACCAGTCTCCAATTGATATTCTTATCAAAGCTTCAAATGGTGCTTCAGATTTTGGTAATAAATTCGGTCAACCTTTAATTACAGGTTCATTACTTACATTTGAACACGAGGAGTTTGACAATACTATTGGTTTTGACAAGGTTATAATGCAAGCTGGAGGAATAGGTTATGGCTTGTCCAATCAAGCAATAAAAGATACGCCTACTAAAGGTGACAAAATCATTGTATTAGGAGGAGATAATTATAGAATAGGAATGGGCGGAGCTG
>JABHBC010000026.1 GCA_018674025.1 Flavobacteriaceae bacterium | reverse complement strand
AAGAGGTAAACCTAATCCGACTTTTTGAGAAAATGTAAATAACCCTAATTGTTTACCAATTTTTCTGTGATCTCTTTTTTTAGCTTCTTCTAAATTTTCCAAGTACTGATTTAGCAGCTTCTGTTTAGGAAAAGATATTGCATACACTCTTGTTAATTGTTTGTTTTTTTCATCACCTCTCCAGTAAGCTCCGGCAACACTTAATAATTTAAAAGCTTTGACGATTCCGGTGTTGGGGATATGCCCACCTCTACACAAATCTGTAAAATTTGAATGATCACAAAATGTTATTTCATTATCTTTAAGATTTTTTATAAGTTCAACTTTATATTCGTTTTTTTTAGATAAATAGAATTTTAAAGCATCACTTTTACTCACTGATCTCATAATAAAATCGTGCTTTCCTCTAGCTATTTCTAGCATTTTAGATTCAATATTTTTAAAATCTTTTTCAGAAATTGATTTGTCACCAAAATCAACATCATAATAAAACCCTTTATCAATTGCTGGTCCAATGGTCAGTTTAGAACCTTCAAAAAGTTCTTGAATAGCTTGTGCTAAAATATGTGAAGAGGAGTGCCAAAATGCTTTTTTTCCGTTTTCATCCTCCCAAGGGTAAAGTTCTAATGATCCATCGGCATCTAAAGAAGTAGAAGTTTCAATAATTATATCATTAAATTTTGCAGAAATCACATTTCTTGCAAAACCTACACTTATGCTTTTAGCTACATCAAAAACGGAAATCCCTCTGGGAAAACTCTTTTTTGAACCATCTTTTAGTGTGATATTAATCATATAAATTCTTTAAAAAAGTAAATATAATTTTATAATTTTATTTAATATAATTTATTATCTAACATTTTTGTTAAAAATATAATCTCCTATCTTTTTTATTCCTGTATAAATTAATACAATAGCTGATACGCAAACTAAGATCCCTAAAATGGAGTAAATATTAATCACACCTTTAGATTTAATAAATCCAATTTGAATCAATATTGGCCCGCAAATGATTGTAATTAAAGAAATACACAAAATTTGTATTCCTGAGTAAAGCTTTTTTAATCTTTTGTCATTTTTTTTCGGGAAATTTTTTATTATTTTTTTGTGAGTTTTATTCATTATAATTGTCAATTGCTTTTCTGACACTTCCGTATTTTGTTATTAGTATTTTAGCATCAGAATAAGAAATGTTTAATGAACTTATAACCATATTAATTGCCCTTTCTATTAGCTTATTATTTGAAAGCTGCATATCAATCATTAAATTGCCTTTTACCTTACCTAATTTAATCATTACTGATGAGCTTATCATATTCAAAATCATTTTTTGAGCAGTACCAGCCTTCATTCTTGAACTTCCAGTGATATACTCTGGTCCAACAATTATTTCTATAGGAAATATAGATTCATTTGCTAATGGACTGTTTTTATTGCATGTAATGCAAGCTGTAGAAATATTATTTTTATTGCATTCTTTTATCGCATTTACTACGTAAGGGGTAGTTCCTGATGCTGCAATTCCTATTACAAAATCTTTCTCATTAATTTTTTTTCCTTTCAAGTCTAGCCAACCTTGATTGGTTGAATCTTCTGCAAATTCTTGCGAGTTTCTTATAGCTTTATCTCCGCCAGCAATTATACCAATAACAAGATTATTATCTACTCCAAATGTAGGAGGACACTCTGAGGCATCTAAAATTCCCATTCTACCACTCGTTCCTGAGCCTATATAAAAAAGCCTTCCGTTATTTTTAATGCATTTAATTACTTCAAGAATAACTGTTTTAATCGAATTTAATTCTTTATTAATACTTACAGCAACTGTTTGGTCTTCACCATTAATTTCTTTTAGTATTAGATCAATAGATTTATTTTCAATAGAGTTATACTTTGAATTTTGTTCAGTTATTTTAATAAATTTGTTCAATAGTCTTAATTTACAGAGTATAAATTATTAATAATTTCATTAAAAATAGGACTTGGTTTCATGATTTTATTACTAGCTATTAGATCTGGTTTATAATAACCTCCTAAATTAACTTTAGTTCCCTGAACTTTTGTTAATTCATTTAGTATTTTTATTTCATTTTCAGAAAGAATTTTAAATAGCTTTACAAATTCACTCTTCAATCTTAGATCGGTATCTTGTTTAGCAATTGCTTTTGCCCAATATAACGAAAGATAAAAATGACTTCCTCTATTATCAATTTCTCCTTTTTTCCTTGAAGGGGATTTTTTATTTAATAAAAGCTCTTCTATAGCTAAATCAAGACATTTTGCTAGTACAATTGCTTTTGAGTTTTTAAATTTTATTCCAAGGTGATTCAACGAAACTCCGAGGGCTAAAAATTCTCCTAGTGAATCCCATCTCAAATGGTTTTCTTTTGTTAATTGTTCAACATGTTTTGGTGCAGATCCACCTGCTCCAGTTTCAAATAATCCCCCTCCGTTGATTAACGGAACAATTGATAACATTTTGGCACTAGTTCCAACCTCCAAAATTGGAAATAAATCTGTTAAATAATCTCTTAGAACATTGCCAGAAACAGAGATGGTATCTTTTCCTTGTTTTAATCTCTCTAATGTTAATTTTGTTGCATCATATGGTGATAAAATTTTTATATCTAGCCCACTTGTATTATGATCTTGTAAGTATAAATTAACTTTTTTTATTAATTCAATATCATGAGGTCTTCGATTATCTAGCCAAAAAATCGATGGTGTTTTAGTTAATCGAGTTCTATTAACTGCTAGTTTAACCCAATCTTGAATAGGCCCGTCTTTTACTTGACACATTCTCCAAATGTCACCACTTTCAACATCATGACTCAATAATATTTCTCCTTTAATGTTTTTTATACAAACAGTTCCAGATTTATTAATTTCAAATGTTTTATCATGAGATCCATATTCTTCTGCTTTTTGAGCCATTAATCCTACATTAGGAACAGTGCCCATGGTGGTTGGATCAAATGCTCCATTATCTTTACAGAAATCAATTGTAGCTTGATAAATAGAAGCATAACTACTATCTGGAATTACTGCTTTAGTATCTTTAGATTTACCATTAGAATCCCACATTTTACCTGAATTCCTTATCATAGCTGGCATTGAGGCATCAATAATTATATCGCTTGGAACATGTAAGTTGGTTATTCCCTTATCGCTATTTACCATAGCTAATTCTGGACCATTATCATATGCAATATTAATTTCAGAAATAATTTCATTTTTCAACTCATTATTTAAATCATTTATTTTACCAGTTAAATGCCCAAAGCCATTATTTACATTTATTTCAAGTTTCTTAATTAGATCATCATATTTTTTAAAAACTTGAGAAAAATAAGTTTTGACAACATGTCCAAAAATTATTGGATCACTAACTTTCATCATAGTAGCCTTTAAATGAACTGAAAATAAAATATTTTCTTTTTTAGCATCATCTATACATTGTTGTAAAAAACATTTAAGAGATTTAATACTCATTACGGACGCATCAATGATTTCATCTTTTTGTACTTTAAATTTATCTTTTAATAATATTTCTTTTCCTTCAGTATCAGTGTGCGATATGTAAACTTCAGTATTTTTATCTAGGGTAAAAGATTTTTCATTATTTCTAAAGTCACCTTCGGACATTGTTGAAACATGAGTTTTTGAATTGCTATTCCATTCCCCCATTGAGTGAGGGTTGTTTTTTACATAATTTTTTATTGCTTTTGGAGCTCTTCTATCTGAATTACCCTCTCTTAAAACCGGATTTACTGCACTTCCTTTAATGGAATCATATTTAGCTTTAATCTTTTTTTCAATTACTGTATTAGCATCGTTTGGGTATTTCGGAATTTTATATCCAAGCTTTTGTAATTCAATTATTGCATTTTTTATTTGAGGTATAGATGCGCTAATGTTTGGCAGTTTTATAATATTTGCATGTGGTTGCTTAACTAGTTTTCCCAAGTAATCAAGATCATTATTTATTTTTTGATCTTCAGATAAAAATTCTGAAAAATTTGCTAAAATTCTTGCTGAAAGAGAAATGTCCTTTGTTTCAACTACTATTTTTGAAGATTTTGTAAATGCTTTTACAATTGGTAATAAAGATAGAGTTGCCAGGGCAGGAGCTTCATCAGTTTTAGTATATATTATTTTTGACATTATTATCTGCTGATTTAACGTTATGTGTATTTTTTAGTCGTACAAATATATGAATTGCTTTTCGCAAAATTCTAAAAAAATCATATTACTATTAAAAAAACAAAAGCCATATTATCACAGATAAATCTGCATTAATATGGCTTTTTATGAATTCGAATTTCAGTGGTATTTCTACCAATTATTTTGAGCTTGCGCTGTTGAATAATTTTGAGGTATTCGATTCAATTGAAATATAAAGTAATGAGCTGTAGATTACTCTACATCACCTTTATATCTCAGTTTAATTACAAGGTTAACTCCTTTTATTCTTATTTAATGCTAGAGGCGTTAAATAAGCTTATTTAGGTTTTGAGTTTAGGTTTAGACTTTCGTCATAAATTTAAACTTTCATTTTTTCGGATTTTACATGCTAGACTTTCGTTAAGTATAGTAAATTTCCTTTTAGATCTTTTAGATAAAACTCTTTAAGATCGCAACCAAGTAATTGTTTCAAAGAACGTCTTTATAGAATCAATCATTTCGTT
>JABHBC010000235.1 GCA_018674025.1 Flavobacteriaceae bacterium | reverse complement strand
TATTTAATTATCATAAAATCAGTGTTCCAAAAGGGGTTAATTCAATTGACAAACTAAACCAATTAAAGGATTACTTGTAATTGTTTAACTTAACATTTATTATATAATTATGAATAATAATTTCAATTACTACACTGGTGTTATTGGTTACCCTATTTTATTTGTATTATTAATATGGGTAGTTTATTGGGTTGAGTTCAAGTTCAATATTAATATAAAAATTTATGGAATTCAACCAGGTAAACTTGAAGGTCTAATTGGAGTTTTTTTTAGCCCCTTTTTACATTCATCTTTAAAACATTTATTTAATAACACTATTCCACTTTTTTTACTTAGTTCTGCTATTTTTTATTTTTATAAAAAAATCAGTTGGAAAATAATATTTTCCGGAATAATTCTATCTGGAATTTTAACCTGGATAATAGGAAGAGATTCAGTTCATATTGGAGCTAGTGGTTTAATTTATGTGTTAATTTCATTTATATTTTTCAAGGGAATTATCTCCAAAAATTTTAATTTAATGGCTTTATCTTTAATAGTTGTTTTTATTTACGGAAGTACAATTTGGTATATATTTCCAATTAAAGAAAATATGTCCTGGGAAGGCCATTTATCTGGTTTTTTAGTCGGAATTTTATTAGCATTTATATTTAAAAAAAATATTCCACCCAATAAAACTTATAATTGGCAAAATGAGAATTATGATACTACTGATGACCCTTTTTTACAACAATTTGATAAAGATGGAAATTTTATTGAAAAAGATGAATTATAACCTTTGTCTAACTAATTCATACAGGAAGATTCCACAGGCTACCGAGACATTTAAAGACTCTATCTTTCCATACATTGGTAGCTTTGCTTTATAGTCAGCAAGTTTTAATATTGAAGGAGTAATTCCTCTTCCTTCAGCCCCCATAATTATAGCACATGAATCTTTGAAATCCACATCATATATTGTGTCTTCAGTTTTTTCAGTAGCAGCAATAATCTTTATATTATTTGCTTGCAAATAAAAAATAGCATCTTTTATGTGATCAACTTTACAAATAGGAATATTAAAAACTCCACCTGCGCTAGTTTTAATTGTGTCTCCATTTATTGGAGCAGAAGATTTTTTCTGTATGATGATTCCATCAACTCCACTACATTCTGCAGACCTTATAATTGCTCCAAAATTTCTAACATCATTTACTTGATCCAGTAGGAGGTAAGTAGATTTTTTGTTTAAAGATTCTACCTTTTCAATCAGTTCTTCAATCTCGTAAAATTCAATTGGAGAAATTGAAGCTACAACTCCCTGATGATTTTTATCTGTAAGTCTGTTTAATTTTTCTACTGGAACATAACTTGCTTTAATAGATTTAATTCTAAGAAGTTTTTCTAATTCACTAGATAACTCACCACTGAGTCCATTTTGTAAAAAGACTTTATCTATAGTCTTATTGGCTCTTATTGCTTCAATAACTGTTCTTATTCCAAATATTTTAGTTTCTTTTTCCATTTAGTTATTTATTAGAAATGATTCAATAGATTCACTATTATTTCCAATTATCAATACTTTTGGGTCATTTAAAACCCTAACAGATTTTGTGTTTCCTAATGTATACAAACCTGTAGCGTTTGGACTTAAACAGTAATATCCGTCTTTATTATTTGAAAGTAATACCAATGCAAATGGATTATCTAATCTAGGAGTCTCCACTTCAGTATTGTAAATATTACCACTTATAATAACATCTTCATATCCGTCTTTATTATAATCAAATACATCACTAGATAATATTGGAATAGTTTGAGCTAAATCTGGAAGTTTTATCTTTTTAAAGCTAGAATCACCATTATTAATTAAAATATATGACTTTAAATCTGTTACTTCTCTCATATATGAAGTATTAATTTTATCTCCATAAATATCTTGTAAACTTGAATTAGCAAACTCTGTGAACGTAGGAATTTTTTCAGCTATAAATGGCATTTGTTGTGTTGAACACTCCTTTCCTCTAAGTGGTACATACTTATTCTCATATTCATAACTTAGAACTAAATCATGAGTTCCATTATTATCAAAATCATCAGCATAAATTCGAAGAGGTTTTTCAGCACTTGTTTTAAACTTTATATTGCTACCAATATTTCCAACGACATAGTCTTTTAATCCATCGTTATTTATATCAGTCTCTTGGATGTTAAACCACCAACCAAATAGAGTGTTTAAATCACTTTTTTCAGAGATATCTTTAAATACTCCTTCATTGTTTTTGAAAATTCCAATATGTGTCCATTCTCCCACAACAATGAAGTCTTCCCATCCATCATTATCAAAATCAGTAGTTATAATCTTGTTTACAATACCAAAATCTTCTAATTCTGGTGCGATTTTGTTACTTACATTATTTAAAATTCCATTATCATTTTCATATATAATTGATGGCTCATGTAAAGGATATTTTTGGGGTTTTATTCTGTTGCCTACTATTATATCATAATCTCCATCTTTATCATAATCAATTTTTGATATACTTTTTCCACTAATAGTGTAGTTGTTTAGATCATCTTGTTTTGATTTTTTGAAATTGCCGTTTCCATCATTTATGTATAATCTATCTGTTAAATCTGTAGACCTTTCATTAAATTCAGAGCCACCACTAACTACAAATAAATCTTCATCTCCATCTGAATCAATATCAATCAATATAGATTCCATATCCTCATAATTAGAATCATCAATAAATACTTTGCTTGGTTTATAGACAAACTTCTTGCCAGTATTTAAATATATTTTACCGCTATTACCTTTACTTCCTCCAATATAAAGATCCATTAAACTATCATTGTTTATATAACCTTTTGTTATAAAAGGCCCTAGAGTAGATTGTTTATACGGAAGTAATATTTCTTTCTCAAAATCATTAAAATAATTTTCATTATGATTATAGTCTATAATATTTGTTTTTTCAAAAACTTTAGCCTTGATAGAATTTATGTCCTTAATATTTTTAGCGTCATTTTCATTAAAAACAATTGTTTGATTAATATTATTCAAATATTTAACTTCAGATTTTCCTGAATTCCAAAGGACCTCGACTGAATCTATACTATTTTTTTTACCCAAGCCAAAGTGAATATCTTCATCTACAGAAGATAAATATCCCCTTACTCTTTTCGATTCTTTTGTTTTATAATTACCATCGTAACTTATTGTAACTTTAGCGAAGTTTTCTGAAAGAAGTCCGTTTAATTTTATTTTTAAGAAGTTTCCTTTATTATTTTCAATTGAGTTGTTCTTAAATAAAAATGCTTCTTGATCAATATTATTTATAACTAGATCTAAATCTCCGTCATTATCTAAATCTGCATATGCAGCTCCATTTGAGAAAGAGGGTTGATTTAAATCTGAGTAGGAGGTAACATCTTTAAATTTTAAAGTACCATTATTTTCATAAAGAATATTTGCAAGTTTCTCAGATGGAAGCATATTGTACAAGTCTTCTTTAATTTTTAGAGGAACTTTGTTATTATATTGCTGTTTAATTTTATTAATTCTTATTCTTGAGTCGTTATCTGAAGCATACTTTCTATATCCGTTAGTAATATAAATATCTTCATTTGAGTCATTATTGTAATCAAAGATCAATCCTGCCCAAGACCAGTCTGTCTTAGATAATCCAGAAACCTGAGCAATATTATGAAATTTAGACCCTCCCATATTTAATTGTAATGAGTTAAACATATACTGATAGGGTAAGTTCAGTTTCTTAGTTAAAAGGTCAAAATTAGAAACACTCATCGAGGCCATCAGGGTCTTAGATCTAATATGATCACTTGATGCCATATCCAAAACGAATATATCCTTTAGGTTGTCATTATTGATATCAGCTATATCTACACCCATTCCAAAGAATGATACTTGTTTTGTGTTTTGTTTGATTTTATCTGAGAACGTTCCATTTTTATTATTTATATACATTGCATCTGGAACGTAATAATCATTAGCTATATAAATATCTAACCAATTGTCATTATTAATATCACTAATACATAAACCTAATCCAAAACTTGGCTTTAATAGTCCAGCTTTTTCAGTAATATTTATAAACTTTCCGTTTACTTGTTCGTATAGTTGACTAGAGTTTAATTTTAGCTTTTCTTTATCTTTAAGAATAGTATAGAATTGTAATGGATCTATCCCATAGTAACTGTTTTCATTCATAACTAAACAGTCTAAATCTCCATCTTTATCAAAATCAAAAAATGCGGATTGCGTACTAATCCCTTCATCATCTAAGCCATATTCTTGAGCTTGTTCTTTAAAAGTTAAATCTTTTTGATTTATGTAAAGTAAATTCTTTCTATCATCTGCCGAGTTTGGACCTCCTTGTGATATATATATATCCATCCATCCATCATTATTAACATCCGCTATTGCGACACCACTTGACCATTTTTTGTTTTGATTAATATTAGCATCTAAAGTTATGTCCTCAAATACTAACCCACCTTTGTTAACATATATCTTGTTTTCAGTTTGATTTGCGCTTAATATAATGTCTTTTAAGCCATCATTATTAAAATCTGCTATACCAACACCAGAACCATTGTAAAAGTAGTCGTAATCAAACAAATTAGCTTTATTGTCAAAACTTGGTGTTATTTTATTGATAAAATCTATATTACTATGACTAGATTCTATCTTTTCAAATGAAGTATATATTTTTGAATCGTTTTTATCTACTGAATAGTCTGTATCATTTTTACACCCTACAAGCAATAATAAATTAATTGTTAATATGTGAAATAAATATCTCATCATTCAAAAATAAACATAAAAAAAAAGAGCTTTATAAAATAAAGCTCTTTTTTTTGATTGAATATCAGTTTCTTACTGCTCGCAAACTGCGATTGGTAATAATCCTGTTATAGTACCACCTGTTTCAGACTCGTACGCTACAACACCATTTGGTGCTATAATTTGTACTGAAATCTCACCATAGACATCTCCTGGGAAATTCCATATAGCGGATTGAGTTCCAGCTGGAATGTTTACTGTTGTAGTAGCAGTGTATCCATCACTAGTAGGTGTACATTCGAAATCAAATGAACCCCATTGAGAACACATAGCTACAGAAGTTACAACTCCATCCATATCGATAGTAAGACCTGCGCCACCATCTCCACCTTCTGTAGTTTGCCATCCATCTCCGTAAGAATCAAACATATTAATCGTGTAATCTCCAGACATTGGAGAACATGTTAATAATGCATTGTATTGGAAAGGAGATGAGAAAAACCCACCAGTAATAATACCTGCAGCTGAACTAGCTCCAAATACTCTACCATCTGTTAATACTAGCTCTAACTTTACAACAAAGATATCGCCAGGATTGTATCCAGTTTCTGGATCTAAAGGTAATCCTAGAGCAGCAGCAGCATCACCAAAGGCCATGTTTACTTGTGTTCTTGGAAGACCTACTGGTCCAGGTGAGAATTCACTAGCAGGAATAGTTTGCACTAATACCTCACCTGTTGCAGGTGTAGCAAAATCTGTTGTTAAATCTCTTAGTTCAACTAAGACTCTAACTTCCTGTAGTAAGCCACCATCTTGCTCATCTTGCTCTTCAATAGTTACACTAAATAAACTATTAGGATCAGATGCATTTAGTAACTGACTATCTACAGAAATAGTTCTAAGGATTGCTCCAGTTTCGTAATCTAATACTGTATCAATTGTGTTTTCACTGTCTTGACAAGAGAAAGACACCATTAATAAAGAACAGATTAAAATTTTAAATATGTTTTTCATAGTTTCTTGTTTTTAAAATTAGTTAGCAGGATTTATCGCGCCGTTATCCCAGAATACTTGAGTGTTATTATCACCTCTTTGTACTATATTAGGATTTGCGCTAATTTCACTGCTAGGGTATGTTCCTGTTCTTGGGAAAAGTCCTGATTCAGCTGGATCAGAAAGAGATCTCTGTAGAGTTCTCGGGTATCCAGTTCTTCTCATGAAGTTCCAAGCATCATTTGCACCACCATATAGAGCAACAAAATATTCTTCACCTAAAATGTCTAATTTATCTTTTTCAACTGGCCATCCAAAACCATCTAGAGCACTAGATGCAGGAGCCGCGTTAAATTCAGCCACTTTGTTAGAAACATATTCAGCAACCCATGCAGCAGAAGGAGCATTAGCAACATCAGCATCAGCATCAACTGATATCATTGCAGTTACTTTCGCCATTGATTGGTTCATTCCTTGTTCTAGGTAAGTTGCAGCCATAGCTGTATCACCTTGCCACATTGCAGCTTCAGCTTTCATAAATGAAACATATGAAGATAAGTAGATTGGCCATATTCCGGCACCACCACCACCAGCACCTTGTTGTACAGCACCTGTTGGTAATGCAGCTAAAGATCCATCATATATTTGAACATCTGGTTGGTTATCAAAACTACCACCTGCAGGGTAAACTCCTACAGCTGTTCTAGTAAAGTTATCTGGAGGTGTTCCTTCATCGTTTCCGTGAGCTCTACCCCAGTATCCACCTAGATTTGAACACCAAGTACTTTCGTCAGGTGTAAATTGTAGATGAGTTGGTGTTAACTGTAATGAACATTGTAATGTTTCTCCATTTTCATTCGTGTTAGAAAAATCTAACGGGAATAAATATGCAGCACCACTTAAATATAGTGGACTATCATTTCCAGGTGTATTCCATGTCTGTCTGTAGAAATAGTACTTTCTTCTAGGATCTCCTAAACGAGCTTCCGTTCCCGGTTGCCAATTATCAAAGAATAGGTTTCTGTAATCTTCAGCAGAACCAGCCATATGACCCATTAACCAAGATGATTGGTAAATGTTAGCACCAGACGTAGTATAGTCAGAACCATACCATGGGTGTCTTGTATCAGGCTGTAATTCTTGATCTCCGTATTTAAACTCGAAATCATCTGCAGCAGACTCTATAACATTAGTTTGAGCTAATGCAGCAGCATAGTTACCAGTTGTTAAGTTATAACGCATTATTAAAGTATTGTGTAATTTAACCCACTTAGAGATGTCTCCTCCGTAGAATAAATCATCACCACCACCAGCAGTACCTAAGTAACCAGCAGCTTCATCTAACATTGCACGTGCTGCAGCGTAAACATCCGCATCATCATCAACTGATGGAGAAGGATATTCAGCAGCATTAACAGCTTGACTCCAAGGAATATCTCCTAAAGAATCAACTAGACCCATCATAACGTGAGATTGCATTATTTTTGAAACTCCCATATGGAAGTCTAATAATCCATCTGTATTCAGGCCTTCAATAGCAGCGATATCTGGCATCATAGATGCATATAATTGATACCAAGCACCACTTACAGTACCACCACCAAAGTTATTGTAATAGTTTCTACCAAACATATTTGAGATTCTACCTAGTT
>JABHBC010000234.1 GCA_018674025.1 Flavobacteriaceae bacterium | reverse complement strand
TTTAAGTTCTTCAGTAATTACTTCCCAGCCATTTTGAATCAATTTTGCAGCATATGTTTTTTCAACTCCTTGGTTAATCATTTTATCAAACAATAAAATTGAAGCAGTTTGCAAGACTCCACATAATATGGTTTGTTCTCCCATCAAATCACTTTTCACTTCTGCAACAAATGAAGATTCTAAAACCCCTGCTTTGTGACCGCCTGTGGCCACAGCATAAGCTTTAGCTTGACTTAAACCTTTATTTTCAGAATCATTTTCAGGATGAACTGCAATTAAGGTAGGAACTCCGAAACCTCTTTTATATTCTTCTCTTACTTCTGTTCCTGGACATTTTGGAGCCACCATTATAACCGTAATATCCTTTCTTATTTCCATTCCCTCTTCAACAATATTAAAGCCATGTGAATATGACAATGTAGAACCTTTTTTCATCAAGTGCATAATTGATTTTACAACATTAGTGTGCTGTTTATCTGGAGTAAGATTTAAAACTAAATCAGCATCTGGAATCAATTCTTCATATGTTGCAACGTTAAAGCCATTCTCAGTTGCATTTAAAAAAGATTGTCTTTTTTCTTCAATAGACACCTTTCTCAAAGAGTATGAAATATCTAAACCAGAATCTCTCATATTTAAACCTTGATTTAAGCCTTGAGCTCCACAACCAATTATAACAATTTTTTTATTTAGTAAAACAGATACTCCATCATCAAATTCATTAGAATTCATAAATCTACATTTAGAAAGCTGGTCCATTTTTTGATTTATCGAAAGGGTATTAAAATAATTTTTCATTATATTTTTTTATTAGTTTTTAAAATCAGACAATATTTCTGAAATATTCATTGGTTTTTTTGTGATAGCAACAGCTCCAGATCTAACAAATTGTAGAATTCCGTATTCATTCAATTTGTTATATAAACCATCAATCTCTTTTCTTCTTCCAGATTTTTCTAAAACAAAAAACTCTTTGTTTACAGTTACTATTCTGGCATTACTGTCTTTAATAATGTTTTGTATTTGTCTATCATCAAATAATAAACTTGATTTTATTTTAAACAAGCAAGATTCTTGATAAACGGTATCATCTTCATTATGGTAGTAAGCTTTAATTACTTCAATTTGCTTGTCAATCTGACCTATTATCTTTTTTATTTGAATTTCAGTCACATTTACAATTATCGTAAACCTATATACACCTTTAATTTCTGAGACTGAAGAGTTTAAACTTTCAATATTAATATGTCTTCTTTGAAATATTGCAGAAATTCTGTTTAATAATCCAATATTATTCTCAGTATAAATTGAGACTGTAAATGTTTTAATTTCTTTTTCCATACTTATTTTAATCTTATGTCTGAAACCGCTGCCCCACTTGGAATCATTGGAAACACATTATCTTCTTTTTCAATAACTACTTCTAAGAAAAACGATTCTTTAGATCTTATCATTTCTTCAACCGCAGAAGCAAGTTCATCTCTTTTTGACACCTTTTTACTTTTAATGTAATAAGCCCTGGCGATTGCAGTAAAGTCTGGATTAACAAGTTCAGTAGAAGCATACCTCTTTTCAAAGAATAATTGCTGCCATTGCCTTACCATGCCTAAAAAACTATTATTTAATACCACAATCTTAACCGGAACTTTAGATTGAAATATCGTGCCTAACTCCTGAATTGTCATCTGATATCCTCCGTCGCCTATCACTGCTACAACTTCTCTTTCAGGGCATGCCATTTTAGCTCCTATAGCAGCCGGAAGTGCAAAACCCATAGTACCTAAGCCGCCTGAGGTTATATTACTTCTTGATTTATTAAACTTTGCATAACGACAAGCTATCATTTGGTGTTGACCAACATCAGTGACAACTGCAGCATTTCCCTTGGCATAGTTGTTAATTTCTTTAATAACTTCACCCATAGTTAAACCATCTTTGGTTGGGAATAAATCATCCTTTATCACTGAATCATACTCAATTTTGTATAATTCTTTAAAATTATTTAACCATTTATCATGTTTTCTTGATTTCAATAAGGGTAAGATCTTTGTTAAACTTTCTTTGGCATCTCCATGGACTGGGACATCTGCTTTAACATTCTTATTTATTTCAGCTTGGTCTATTTCAAAATGAATTACTTTGGCTTGCTTTGCGTATTTATCTAAATTTCCTGTAACTCTGTCATCAAACCTCATCCCTATTGCAATCAAGAGATCACATTCATTGGTAAGCATGTTTGGTGCATAATTTCCATGCATTCCAACCATCCCAACGTTTAAAGGGTGTGAAGTAGGTATAGCCGAAACCCCCATTATAGTCCATGCAGCTGGAATACCAGTTTTTTCAACAAAAGCCTGAAATTCTTTTTCTGCTTCTGAAAGAATAACTCCTTGACCCCAAACAATTAAAGGTTTTGAAGCATTGTTAATTAAATCAGCAGCAAGATTTAAGCTTGTGGTTTCTAGTTTGGGAACTGGCTTATAACTTCTTATACCCGTAACTTTTGAATAATTAAAATCAAACATCTCAAATTGAGCATCTTTAGTAATATCTATTAAAACTGGACCAGGCCTACCGCTTTTAGCTATATAAAATGCTTTTGCCAATACCTTAGGAATGTCTGATGCTTTTGTAACTTGATGATTCCATTTTGTAACTGGTGTAGAAATTCCTACAATATCTGTTTCTTGAAAAGCATCACTTCCCAATAAATGTGAAGCAACTTGTCCAGTTATACAAACCATAGGAGTTGAATCAATTTGCGCATCAGCCAGACCTGTTACTAAATTTGTAGCTCCTGGTCCTGAAGTTGCAATTGCAACACCAATCTTTCCTGAAATTCTTGCGAAACCTTGAGCAGAATGAGTAGCTCCTTGTTCATGTCTTGTTAAAACGTGGTGAATTTTATCTTCGTATTTATGAAGCTCATCATAAACTGGCATTATAGCACCACCAGGATAACCATAAATAATTTCTACTCCTTCAGCTATTAAACATTTAACAACCGCTTCACTACCACTAATTTTTTTTTGTTTAC
>JABHBC010000233.1 GCA_018674025.1 Flavobacteriaceae bacterium | reverse complement strand
TCAGTTTCTGAATCATTTTTAGCATCATCTATATAATTTGCAATTTTATCAAATGAATTTTCATGGATTACTGCAGTTACAAAATTATTAGTATCAGAGGGTGATCCCATTTTTATAGACTTTAAGTCTGCAATAATATTACTTTTGACCTCATCCCATATGGACTGTGATATATAACTTCTTGATGCTGCACTACACTTTTGTCCTTGAAATTCAAAAGCACCTCTAACAATTGCTGTAGATACTTGAGCAGCAATAGCACTTTTATGAGCAACTATAAAATCTTTCCCACCTGTCTCTCCAACAATTTTTGGATATGTTTTATAATTAGAGATATTTTCTCCAATATTTTTCCATAGTTTTTTGAATATTTCAGTAGAACCTGTAAAATGAAGTCCGCTAAAATCCGGGCTACTTAATACGGTATTTGTTATCATCTCTGGATCTCCAAAAACAACATTAATTACTCCATCAGGAACTCCAGCTTCTTTAAATACATCCATTATTATTTTAGCTGAATAAATTTGGCTGTCACTAGGCTTCCATACAACAACATTTCCTAACATTGCCATACATGCAGGAAGATTACCTGCTATTGCAGTGAAATTAAATGGTGTAACAGCGTACACAAAACCCTCTAAAGGCCTATACTCAACCCTATTCCAAAAATCTGATGTACTTTCGGGTTGATTGTTGTAGATATCAGTTACAAATTGAACATTGAATCTTAAAAAGTCAATAAACTCACAAGAAGCATCTATTTCTGCTTGATGAATAGTTTTAGATTGGGCGATCATTGTAGCTGCATTGATTTTTGATCTATAAGGTCCAGCGATTAGTTCCGCAGCTTTTAGAAAAATTGCTGACCTTTGTTCCCAAGGTAAATTAGCCCACTTTTCACGAGCGGATAAGCATCCGCTAATTGCTTGATCAACATGAGTTTTTTCAGCTAAAAAATATTTACCAACAATATGTTTGTGATCATGAGGTGGTGAAATCAGTTTGTGGTTATTAGTTGTAATATTTTTCCCATTTATATAAAAAGGTATATCAATATTGCTATTGAACATTTTATTGTATGAATCTATAACTTCATCTCTGTGTTTTGAGCCCGGTTCGTAAGCTCTTACAGGTTCATTAATTGCTACGGGAACTTTAAAAAATCCTTTACTCATCTAAAATATTTATTGAATTAATAATAATACTGCAAAGTTAAACATAAAAAAACTAAAGAAAATTAATTAAGTGCAAAAGGAGCACTTAGTTTAAAAGATGGTATAGTTACATTAAATTTTCTTGTGGTAGCTAAATCAATCATCTTGTAATGACCCTTCATTGATCCAAAGGGAGAAAGTAATAAACATCCAGAATTATAAATATGGGTGTCACCAGGGTTAAGGACAGGTTTTTTACCAATTACCCCTTCGCCATCAACATTTTCATTTTTATTTAATGAATCTAAAATTGTCCAGTGTCTAGAGTTTAATTGAACAGTGTCTTTACTTCTGTTCTCAATAGTTACAACATATCCAAAAGCAAAATGGATTTTGTGGTTCTTATAAAAAGTACCTTCAAAGTTTTGTTTAACTTCAATTTTTATTCCTCTAGTAACTTGTTGTACCATTTTATTTGTAATTAATAATAAATTTAAATAAAAAAAATCATTAGTTAAATAAAAACAACATTTTTGTTAGTTGTTTATTTTGATCGAGTTAATATTATTGTAACCGATAACTCTATCATATCTCGAACCATAATCTCTGTAGTATACAATAACTTTATAATTGTTCTCTGTTTCATCAAAGTTTCCAGAAATGTATCCCATAATTTCTTCATTTAAATTATCTAAAACTGAATATTTATAATTATAAAAACCCTGTTTTAATTTAATACTTAGCTCATAATTATTTCTTAAATTATTGTAAGTCATTTTATTTGAACTATTTAGCTGATATCCATTAAAGTTACCTGAAACATATATAGATTTTCCAGAGTCGAGTTTATCAATATTCAAATAAAAATGAACTTTAGCATAATCTGCTTCAATGTCTGTATCATCCGTATCTGCAGATGTAATTAAAAAATTTCCGTTAATATCAGGATTGTATGTGTATGTACTGTTATATCTTGGATTATCTGGGTATAAATAATTATGATATATTTCCTTAAGATCAAAGGTTCTTATGTTGATATCAGAACCTCTAATATTTTTATTTTCAAAATATAAAAATTCATTCCCACCCATAAAACTAGCCTCAGAATCATATTTGTAAATTAATCTATTTCCAAGAGTGTATTGGGGTTTTAAATTGTTAATTGAATTATTTAAATTATTATTTTGAATGATTAATGTTTTGATTGTTTTTAATGGATTGTTAATATTTGATGATGCTTTTACTTCAAATTGAACAACCTGTTTTTTATTAATACTATTTAAATCTCTACTCCTAAAAATGTCTATTTCAACGGTTGATAAAGATTCATATACTATGATTTTTTTAGAGAAAACTACTTCGTCATAATCATTTAATATTGAAACTATATAATTTCCAGATTTAATAATTTTTGTCTCTTGATTTGGGATAGTTAAAGTATAGTGACTATAAATTTGATACGTATTGAATGAATTTTTATAATTATAAATTTTTGAATTGTCATAGCCTTTTAGGTATTCTGATTTTGATAACTGAGATTCTGTCCAATCAAAATCATAATGATCAATTTTGTAATAATAGTCATCCTCATAACCGTTTAATACATCAAATTCAATTGAAAATGTGCTGCCTAACTTTATAACAGGGAAGCCTATTTGGTTTGAATCACTTTTAAATGTTATAGTTTTTATTTGCTTATTAGGATGTTTTTCAAATGCATTTTGTGAAAATACAGAAAGAGAAAATAGTAATCCAAAAGTTACCGATGTTAATGATTTAAACATGTTTCTAATATTTTAACTTTTTTATACTTATTAATTGTAAAAATAATCAAAATTTTATGATAAAAATATTATGATAACTATAATATTAATTTGTATTTTTGCAGCGATTTTGAACAATTAAATTTACATTTTCAATTATGTCTAATGACATCCATTTTAAAAAAGGTTTAGATATCAACCTAATAGGAGAAGCTAAAAAAGTTTTAGAACCTGCACCAAAAAGTAAATTTTATTCTGTAGAACCATCTGATTTTCATGGAATTAATCCAAAACTTAATGTAAAAATATCTGACAATATTTTAGCCGGTGATATTTTATTTTATGATAAATCTGATGAATTATTAAAGTTTGCATCTCCTGTTTCTGGTCAAATTACAGAAATTATTAGGGGAGAAAAAAGAAAGATTTTGTCTATCAAAATTCTTGCTGATGAAAACCAAGTTTTTAAAAACTCTGGTTGCTTGAAAACATCTGCAAATAAAGATGAAATAATTGAATTTTTATTAAGCGTTGGATGCTGGCCTTTTATTATGCAAAGACCATATGCAATTATAGCTAACTATAAATCTTCACCCAAGTCTATCTTTGTTTCTGGGTATTCCTCCGAACCGCTCTCTGCTGATCTTGATTTTACCCTAAAAGATAATAGAAAAGAAATTCAAGCGGCCGTTAGTATTCTTAATAAATTGACTGAAGGTAAGGTAAATGTTTCAATTGAAAAGTCGTCAGATTCAATTTTTAGAGAAATTAATGATATTGAATTATATAATGTTTCTGGACCTCACCCTAGTGGAAATGTAGGAAGTTTAATTAACAAAGTTGACCCTGTTAACAAGGGTGAATCTGTTTGGACTGTTTCAGCACAAGATTTAGTTATAATAGGCAACATGATATTGACAGGAGAATTTAAAGCAGAAAGAATTGTTTCACTTTCAGGTTCTTCAATTAAAAGTCCTAAATACTTAAAAACCACTATTGGTTGTCAAATTGATTCAATTACTAACAACAATATCCACAATCTAAATAACAATAATAGAATTATTTCCGGTACTATATTGTCCGGTAAGAAAGTTGAACCTGATGGTCACTTGGATTATTATAGTAATTCAGTAACTGTTATTCCTGAAGGT
>JABHBC010000025.1 GCA_018674025.1 Flavobacteriaceae bacterium | reverse complement strand
TAATCATATAGGAGTTCAAAGAGAAATGTTATTGTTTAATGGAGGTAACGAATTATCCGATTGGGATATGACCTGGGATAAAAAATGGTTATGTGAATCTAAACAATACCAAAATTACTATACAACAGAATGGAAAATACCACTATCGGCATTTAAATATACAGAAGGAGAAACTAGATGGAGAGTTGGAAGCTACCAAAGAGATACCAAAAATAATGCTTGGAACTCTTGGCATAAAGTACCTACAAATCAAGAGTTTTTTAATTTGGCATTTATGGGAGATATGATTTTTGAAAAACCTTTAGGAAAATCTAAGTCAAAAAAATCCATAATTCCTTATGTTAATAGTTTAAGCTTCAAAGATTATGAAAATTCAGTTAGCGGAGAAAGTATAAATTTTGGCGGAGATGTAAAATTAACAATTGATAATTCTCTAACATTAGACTTAACATTAAACCCAGACTTTTCACAAGTTGAAGTTGATCAGCAAGTAACCAATCTTACAAGATATGAGGTTACTTTGCCTGAGAAAAGACAGTTCTTTATTGAAAATAGTGATTTGTTTTCAAGTTTTGGAAACTCAAATGATGCTAATCCATTCTTTTCAAGAAGAATAGGTATAGCAAAAGATATTAATGGCAATAGCATCGAAAATGAGATTGATTTTGGGATGAGACTTAGCGGAAAGCTAAATAATAATTTTAGAATTGGCTTACTGAATATGCAAACTCAACAAGACATTGAAAATGAAATTGCTGCAACAAATAACTCAATAATAGCTCTTCAGCACAAGGTATTTAATAGGTCTAATATTAGCTTTATATTTATTAATAAACAAGCAACTAAAAATTATGATTTTTCTGAAAATGGAAATGACTATAATAGACTTTTAGGTATTGACTATAATTTAGCTTCGAAAGATAACAAATGGAATGGTAAATATTACATACATAAATCTTTTACAGAAGAGTACAAAGACAAGGACATTTCAGTTGGAGTAAATACAAATTATAACACCAAAAATATTAGTTTTAGAATGAGTGGGTTATATGTAGGAGATAATTTTAATTCAGAGTTAGGATATATAAAAAGGACTGGTATAATAAAAATCAATCCAAACTTTAAGTACAAATTCTGGCCAGAAAACAAAAAAATTCAAACTCATAGTTTAGAAGTCACTCCAGTATTTATTTGGAGACCTGAATTAAATAATGAACTTTCAGATCGTTTTCTTATAGCAAGATGGGGTGCAAACCAAAATGATAGTTCAACAATGGGCGCTGTAGTTAAAAACAGATTTACCCATCTTTACAGAGATTTTGACCCAACAAGAACAAATGGGATTCCATTACCAATAGGAAGTGAATACAGCTTTACAAATTTTGAAGCTTATTATAGTTCGCCATACTCTGAAGATTTTTCATACACTGTGACTCCATCATTTGGTGAATTTTTTAACGGTAAAATAAAATCTATTGATCTTAGATTCTCTTATAGAGTACAACCAAGGTTTAATAGTTCAATACAAATAAGCTATGATAAAATCAATCTTCCTAACCCTTATCCAAATGCAAATATTCTTTTAGTTGCACCAAGGATTGATTATACCTTTACAAAAAACTTATATTGGGCAACATTAGTCCAATACAGTAGTCAAAGGGAAAACCTTAGTCTAAATACAAGATTACAATGGAGGTTTGCACCATTATCTGATTTGTTTTTGGTATACAGTGATAACTACTACACCGAAGATAGATATGATAATTTATTCGTGCCGAGAATAAAAAGCAGATCAATCAATTTAAAACTTACTTACTGGCTAGATATATAATTATGAAAAAATATTTATTACTACTTATAATAATAAGTTCATGTTCACCAAAAAATAATTTTCATTTAAATGGAGATATTAAAGGTCTTAAAAAAGGAACGATACTACTTACCAAATCAGTAAATGGTAGTGAGGTGACATTGGACTCTGTAAATCTAAATGGAACCTCTGAATTTACTTTAAGTAGTTTTTTAAATGAACCTGAAGTATTAAAAATTAAATTAACTAAATCTGGGATTTATGACGATGAAGTTGAGTTTTTTGCAAATAAAGGAATTACTAATTTCAAAACAAATCTCAAAAGATTTAGTTATGAATCTAAATTTGATGGATCTGCACAACAAGAAAGACTTGAATATTTCAATACAATGATGATAAAATTTAAAGAACAGAATTTAAATCTGATTAAAAATCAAATTGAAGTATATGGAAATGATGAGATGACAAATATTATTAGTAAGGAATTGGTTAATCTTAGAAAAAGGGAAATGTATTTTATAATCAATTTTTCTTTAAATAACGTTAATAGTGAAATAGCACCATTTGTTGCTAGTAAGTTTTTATATGAAACAAATCAAAAATACTTAGATACCATATATAGCTCCCTAGATAGAAATATAAAGGAATCAAAATACGGTGTTTTATTGAAAGAAAAAATTGTGATTGAAGATCAATAAACTAAAGCTTATTAATTTTTTCTATTAATGCTCTACCATTTTTTTCAAGTTTAGCATTAATATTTTTAAAATGTGTTTTTTTGTTCTCCACATCTTTTTGATTAACCTCAAGGATTAAATCATCAAAAACCTTTATAGCCTCATCAATGATTTTTTCACTTTTTTTGGTGTCTTTATCTAGATTAAGATACTCCCAGCTATATACAGCCTCAATTATATCTCCTAAAACGTAATTAATATCTTTTTTTAAATTTCTAATATTTGCCATTTGTTTGTTTTTTCATCTGTAAAAATAAGGCTAAGAATATAAATAAACTAAAGGTTATCTATAAAATATCTTTATCTACCATAATCATCTTGAATCCTGACTATATCATTTTCATCAGAGGGGTTATTTACATCTGTATGTTGCCATATTTCTGCAATAACTCCAAAGTCATTTAAACCTATTAACCTGTGTCTTTCACCTTGCTTTAACGTTATCAAACTTCCTTTTGAAAATATATTTTTAGGCTGCTCATTATCGTTATCAGATCTTACAACTGCTACTTCTCCTTCAAATACTTTCCATATTTCTGATCTTCTAAAGTGGTATTGCCAAGATAATCTTGATAGTGGTTTAACAATTAATATTTTAGGGCTAAGCTTTAAACCTTTAGTAATTAAGTTCATATCTAAGTTTTCGAAAAAATACTCAATAAACTTATTCGATTGAGTTTCATCAATAACTAAGAAACCACCCCATGGGCGATTGAAATCTTTAGAATTAATACGGAAACCTAGTTCTTTAATTTTTTTCTCAATATTTTCAAACTTGTTTTCCATTAATTTCCGTTGTAGGTTACAAAATTTCTAGGAGTTTCATATAAAACTACCTCTAACTCTAAATCATTTTTTATATGAGTTTTGATAATATCATATATAAAAATAGAGATATTTTCAGCAGATGGAATGATATCTTTGAAGTAGGGTACATCAAGATTCAAATTCTTGTGATCTAGTACAGATTCAATATGGTCCTTAATTATATTTTTTAATATAGAAACATCCATCACATAGCCAGTTTCAGGATCAATTAATCCGGTAACACTGACAATTAAATCATAATTATGTCCGTGATAGTTTTGGTTATTGCATTTACCAAAAGTATCCTTGTTTTTTTCATCACTCCAATTACTATTATATAATCTGTGGGCTGAATTAAAATGTGCTTTTCTAGAAACTTTGACTTTCATATTATTGACTTATATATTTATAATATTTTTCAAAAATTATTTTAAACCAAGCTGTATAGTTATCAGGATGGTCATTGATGTCCTTTTTAACGTTCTCCAAACTCATCCATTTCCAACTATCAACTTCAATGGAATTAATAATTGGAGAATGATTATAACTACCAACTAGAACATGATCAAATTCATGCTCAATTAATCCATTATCAAACTTAGCTTTGTAAATAAAAGATGTTTTTTCAAATAATTCAGTATCAAACCCCATTTCTTCTTTCAATCTTCTTTTACCTGAACTAATGTTAGATTCACCATCTCTTTGATGACTACAACATGTATTTGTCCATAAACCAGGCGAATGATACTTAGTTAATGCTCTTCTTTGCAACATTAATTCTCCATGATTATTAAAAATAAATACAGAAAATGCGCGATGTAATACACCTTTTTCGTGAGCCTCTAACTTTGGCATCAAACCAATCTGATTATCATTGTTATCAACTAATATTACTTTATCTTCAATCATAAAGTGCTAAAATAATAACAATTATTTAATAAGTATTGAAAAAAATAAAAAAGCTTTTTTTTTGATAAAATGATCACAGCATAAAGCTTATATTAGCAAAAAATATCTCAATGAATTTTAATGAAGAAATTAAAAGAAGAAGAACTTTTGGGATAATTTCTCATCCAGATGCTGGTAAAACAACTCTTACTGAAAAATTATTATTATATGGTGGTGCTATTCAAGAAGCTGGAGCTGTAAAAAGTAATAAAATAAAAAAAGGGGCTACAAGTGATTTTATGGAAATAGAAAGACAGAGAGGAATTTCTGTTGCAACCTCTGTTTTAGCATTTGAATATAAAGGAATAAAAATAAATATTTTAGATACACCAGGTCATAAAGATTTTGCTGAAGATACATACAGAACACTAACTGCTGTTGATAGTGTAATCGTAGTTATTGATGTTGCCAAAGGAGTAGAGGAACAAACCGAAAAACTTGTTGAGGTTTGTAAAATGAGACAAATTCCTATTATAGTGTTTATTAATAAATTAGATAGAGAAGGAAAAGATGCTTTTGATCTTCTTGACGAAATTGAATTAAAATTAAAATTAAAAGTGTGTCCTTTAAGTTTTCCTATCGGTATGGGATATGATTTTTCTGGGATATATAACATTTTTGAAAATACGGTTTCTCTACTCAAAGGAAATGAAATAAAGTTCATAGAAAAAGACCAAGTAAAAAATAATATAAGTTCAGATTTAAATAATCAATTTATAGAAAATGTAGAATTGCTTGAAATGGTATATCCAAAATTTGATAAAAATGAATATTTAATGAGCAAGATTCAACCAGTATTTTTTGGTTCAGCATTAAATAATTTCGGGGTAGAGGATTTATTACGCTGTTTTATTGATATAGCTCCTACTCCGCAGCCAAAGGAAAGTTCAGTTAGAATTGTAAAACCTGATGAAGATAAATTTACAGGTTTTGTATTTAAAATTCATGCTAATATGGATCCAAAACATAGAGATCGATTAGCATTTATAAAGATTGTTTCTGGAGAATTTAAAAGGAATACTCCATACTTACATGTGAGATTGTCAAAAAAATTAAAATTCTCTAGTCCAAATGCATTTTTTGCAGATAAGAAAGAAATTGTTGACATTTCTTACCCCGGAGATATAGTAGGACTTCATGATACAGGAAATTTTAAAATAGGAGACACATTAACTTCAGGTGAAAATTTAGTTTACGATGGAATACCAAGTTTTTCACCTGAACATTTTAGGTATATAAACAATGCTGATCCAATGAAAAGTAAACAACTATCAAAAGGGATTAACCAATTGATGGATGAGGGTGTTGCACAACTATTTACACTAGATCTAAACGGTAGAAAAGTCATTGGCACTGTTGGAGCTCTACAGTACGAAGTTATTCAGTATAGGCTAGAACACGAATATGGAGCTAAATGTAGCTATGAAAACCTAAATGTATTTAAAGCATGCTGGATTGAGTGTAAAAACAAAAAAGGAGATGAGTTTATGGAGTTTAAAAGAATAAAACAGAGATATTTAGCTAAAGATAAGAACGGTAATCTAGTGTTCTTAGCTGACTCTGTATTTTCATTAAATATGACTATTGAAAAATACCCAACTATACAATTTCACAATTCATCAGAGTTTTAAAACTTACGCTTCACCTGTTTGTCCAAAATTAAGCTGGACATTTGGTGGCTGTTGATTTTCTTTAATATCTCCGTGTTTCTTTTCAAATCTAACAACATTATCATTCAAAGCATTTACTAAACGTTTAGCATGCTGAGGGGTGATAATAATTCTTGATTTAACCTTATTTTTAGGGGTACCAGGCATAATACATATAAAGTCTAAAACAAACTCTGAAACGGAATGATTAATAATAGCTAGATTTGAATATGTTCCTTCAGCTATTTTTTCATCAATTTCAATGTTTATATTAGACTTAGGTTTACTATCGTTGTTACTCATGAAAAATTATAATTAATTAATATTTAATTCTTCTTCTTCTTTAACCTTATTAAGTTCTTCAATTTCCTCTTTAGAACCAACTAAAATATCTTCATATTTACGTAGTCCTGTTCCAGCTGGAATTCTATGACCAACAATAACGTTCTCTTTTAATCCTTCTAAATTATCAATTCTTCCATTAACAGCTGATTCATTTAAAACTTTAGTAGTTTCTTGGAAAGAGGCCGCAGAAATAAATGATTTTGTTTGTAATGAAGCTCTTGTAATTCCTTGAAGAATTGGAGTAGCAGTCGCTGGACTTGCATCT
>JABHBC010000232.1 GCA_018674025.1 Flavobacteriaceae bacterium | reverse complement strand
TAGAGTTGATCCCACTTCAGTTATACCAGCTTTAAATGTAAGAAATTCTCTAAATGATGTCTTTAATGATGAAAAAATTGAAGGTGGTTCATTATTTCCATCTAAAATTTTTAAATTAATGAGCTATTATATTGGGTATGCTGATTTTGTTTGGACAAGACACTTATTGTCCTATGATAATAATAAACGAATTTCATTTATTGAAGAAATATTTAATTTAAAATTTTCAAAAATATTTATTTGGATTTTTGCCCCTGTCTTCATATTTTTAGCCCTTAAAATTATATTTAAAATTAATAGAACAGCTATCATTAATTTATTATTTAATTTTATAGTTTGGAAAAGTAAAAAAGAAAAAAAGGTATTAAATTCAGATACTCATCAACAAATTATTAATAAATTAAAATTACATACCCAAAATAAATATGGATCATTTTTCAATTTGTATGAAAGTTTTAGATATTCAGATCAAAATATTGAATTGACAAAAATATTTAGAACTTTTATGTCATCAAAGTAAATATGAAAAAAATAATCTCAGTTTTAGTTATATTAATTCTTGCTGTTTATGTTTTGGTTGAATTTGTAGGTGATAGTATAATTAAAGGATCTCTTGAAAGTAATATTACAAATACCTTAGATAGAAAAACAACTATAGGAGATTTAAATATTAGCTATCTAAGTGGAAGTGCTGAGATAGAAGACTTAAAAATTCAAAATAAAGATTTTCCTGGTCATTTAATTTTATTAAAGAAGGCATCTGCAAAATTAAACACTTCTTCTATATTTAGCGATAAAATTGAAATTGATGAAATTTTAATTAACGGAGTAAATTTAAGTTATTATTTTATTGTTAATAATAAAATGAAAATAAATGATAATGTTAAATCTTTACAAAAAACATTAAATAAAGAAAGCTCAGCTTCTTCAAGTTCTAAAAAGTTTGTAATTAAAAATTTAAAGCTAAATAATATTATTATTTCAGCAAAATCAGAAAAATTAAATCTTGATAAAAGTATTAATTTTGAAAATTTAGAGTTTAAAAATATTGGAAACACTAAAGATAGCAAAGATTATAAAACTGTTCTTAAAGAAACCATCAATAAAGCCACGAAAGACATGAAAAATAAGGTTTTAAGAGGTAATGTGGGCAATGCATTAAATAAGGTAAAAAATATTGATCAGGATAAAATTAAAGAAAAGATCAAAAAAGAACTATTTCAAAACAAAGATAAAGTAAAAAATAAGCTTAAAAAATTACTTAATAAAAATTAAAAGTTTCCTTCTCTCCAAGAAGATCTCATTGCCTCAACATCTTCTTGAATACTATTTAATTGAACAAGGTCCGTTTTATCTTGAGTAGATTTACCTGCTATATTTGCAAATAATTTATTTCCAAAAGCAACTAATTTAGATAAGACACCACTTCCAACATATAAACATTGCTGATTTCTATTTGCGGCATCATTTGTTCCAAGACGACTTGAGTAATTGGTTCCACATTCATCATCAACAGCACACACAAAAGCTTTACCAGGATCACACTGGTTTAGTGAGGTTGTAGGTTCATAAATTGGAAAATAAGCAACACCTCTTGTAACAGTTGGTTCTGCTACAACCTTTTGACTATTTTCTAATTTGATAAACCAACCTACATCTTTTGTGACTGGACCAAATCCTCTTATTACTACCTCTTCGTTGCTATCTAACGGGCATTTAATTCCAGTACCATCATCAGTAGTATCTTGGCAGGCGAATAATGAAAGTGGAGAGTATATTTCATTTACATCTTCATAATAAGGGAAATCTTTGTCTCTAAAACCAATGAGTAAATTATCAATATTATTATTTTTAGTGGTTACTCTTTCATAATCACCTGTTCCTGCATATAGCCAAAGATTTTTAGAGGTTGTGCCTATAGCTGAGTCCATGCTATGGAACATATAACGTCCATTTGTTGAGGTTGACAAAGTTTCAAATATAACAGTACTATCATATAATTCAGTTCTTAAACCTGCTTTAGTTTCAGTCATATCGGTTAAGTTTATTTTAGTAACTTTGCCTTCAAGATCATTTACATAAACCAAAGCACCCTTATAGTTTATACCTGTTGTTTGATCAGCAGTTATTACAACTGGATTTGCTAATACAGAATTTATAATTTCATGACTCACATTCGTACCATTAACTTTATCTGAAACACTTATCGCTTTATCAATACTTCCTGGTCGATCAATAAAATCATCTAAATCAACAACAAAAACCCCAGAACCAACTGTTTTTGAAGTAGCTCCATAACCAGCACCCATGACCGCAACATATTTATCTTTATTACTTGTAACTGGCATTCTAAAAATTCTTGGGGATGACCATGTTTCACCTAATTTACTATAATCGTAATCTGCTGGTAAATTCGTACTTAGTCTTGCTATAGCATCTGAATTTATACTTATAGATAAATTTTTGTTATTTGGGTTTAGGGATGTTCCACTTGTATCTCCATTATAAGTTTGGGCAGAGCTAAATGAAATTGTAGTGCTACTTCCATTTTGAGAAACTTGGTAAGCAGTTGTGATTATTCCATCAAAAAATATTGTCATATCAGTTTTTGTTAACCCTGTAACTGGTAGTGTAAAATTTCTTCCAGTATAACAAGAAGTTGTAAGTGTGGTGTTACAAGTACTGTCCACATTATTATCTGCTTGATAATTTGCAATAATGGTATCCGCTTCATCTAAATCTAGCCAGCTATAGGTCTCATCTATGTAATCAAAGCGAGAAACAATACCTAAATGGTTCATTCTTAATACTTCATTTTGAACACTATCATTATAAATTGAATATAAATGTAAAGGTTTCTCTGGATTGGTAACATCTAAAACAGAAAATCCAGCCCCACCTCGTCCAAAAGGAACCATCATAATTGTATACCAGTTGGTACCTCCAAAATATGGGTGTTTAATAAACATATCATGTACAACTGGTGATCCATCTACACCATAAATTGCACTGGAACCTCCTTTGTCTCCTAAGGCATTGTTATCGTTTAGACTTGGATTGACAATTAAAGGTAATTTTCCAATTATAAACGGAGGTATAAAGCCCCATAATTCTTGTCCAGTATTTCCATTAAATGCGTGAAGCACTCCATCGTTCGCACCTACATAAATTGTCTTAGCTCTATTCTCATTTGCATTTTTAAAAGCCTGATAATTATTTGTAGATCTAAAATATGCTTCTTCATTTTTTTTAATAAAATTAGTATTGGCACTTGGTGGCCCAACAACAACTAATTCAGAGTGATAAATATCTCCTAAATATCCATGTCTACCATTATCATCCAACCTTGGTTCGTCTAGAAAACAATCACTATCATAATCAAAATAATCTTCTCCTCTTACAAAACTAATTAATCCTTTAATATCATCTTCATTACCATCTTGAATAGATGTTCTGCTATCTCCAGAGTTACTACACCTTGCGGTCCCAACGTTTGTTGAACTGGTTGGTGCATCACTATGATAATCTCCTACCTCTATTCCTAAACTTTCAAATTGTTCGTTAATTAATATTGAATTTGCTTCAGTAAAATTATTTAAATCATCTCTATAATCCTTAGTTGGAAGAACTGTCCAAATTTTTCTACTTCTTGGAAGTGGCATTTGTCTTGCTGCCTCCCATGTAAAATCATTTGCAAGTTCCCCATCATCAGTCATAGATGTTGCTGATAAAGAGCCTAGCCACTCTTTTTTTTGTCTATATTGGAATTGTGCTTGATATAAAAATCCACCTTCACCCACTTTTGCTGTAATAGCTGGTGCAGTAAATGCTAATTTATCAGCTTGAATATTTCTAATAATTTCTGTTATTCTTGCTTTTAACGCCGCAGGATTGGCTGCAATAATTGCATCACCAGTTCCACCTCTTCTTGCTAAATCGTTAAACTGAGATAAACCACTAGCACTTATCCCCGTTCCATAAGCTATTGGAATTGTTTTTACAGGAGAGTTTTGTCTATTTGCTAGTTGTTGAATTTTATTAAAACCTATAGTTCTACCAGATGTAAATTCTCCATCTCCAATGACGATAATATAGTTACCTTGACAATCTGAATTAGGATCAATTGGACTAAGTGTTGGATGGTTATAATATTCTTCAGCGAGAGTTGCAAAAAAGTTTGCATTGGTTCCATACATAGGTTGAGCAGAACTTACTCTTGTGTTAATTTTAGCAGCCCCATCTCTATTAACCTGAACTTCAATACATCCGACATTACTACAAGGATACCCTCGATCTCTACCATTTTGCCACATTTCAAATCCAGGAAATCTATCAGGCCCTATGTTGTTAACATTTCCATAAAGCACAACGTGTCTCATCCAACTATACCTACTTAACCAATCTATTCCATATCTACTAATGGCTGTATTCCTAGGTACAGAACGAATACCATAGTAAGTAAATGGCCTACTATTATACCAGAGTCTATAATCAGACCATAATCCATAACCAAAATTTACACTTGAAATTAAAGAACTATCCGTAACAATTGATTGTATAGCTTCTTGTGCACCCCGCATTCTTGACATACTCGTTGAAGTACCAGTATCGTGTTTAAAATTTAGGTTATAATCAAAGCTTTGGACTGCTCGATTACGTTCATCTGCAACATAAATCCTTGATGAACTAGACTCTATTGCAATGTGATAGGGGTTTCGAAACCTTATACCATTTTGATTGGTTGTTGGATTGTAGTTTGCGTTAATCGATCCTGACCTTCCAACAGAAGCATCAATTGTAATTGTTGTTCCAG
>JABHBC010000231.1 GCA_018674025.1 Flavobacteriaceae bacterium | reverse complement strand
TTCTTTTTTATTTATTGTAATTTCTCCTTTTATTTAAAATTCGTCATTTTATAATTTTTAGTTTAGTTTTTATTAACTATATAAAATTATAAAAATGAAAAAATTACTAGTACTATTATTAATTCCATTTTTTGCTTTTTCTCAAACTAATACAAACAGAGAATATTGGCAAACTAACAAATGGACACCAAAAAAAGGAATGAATGCTGAATTTGAAGCAGGAGTTGCTAAAAAGACAGATAAGTTTAACGGGACAGCTGAAACTTCTATGGCTACATATCAAATTATTACTGGGCAAGACCAAGGTAAGTATATGAGAGTTATGGGAAATAGAGATTCCTCTGCATTTGACGAAGACAACACTGCTGAATTAGCATATTGGGGTAAACATGTTATGCCTTATGTTGAGTCAAATGATGGAAATATAAGATGGTGGAGAATGAAAGGTTTTAGTCAAAACTGGGATAATGATTTACCACCAGCTAGATTTGTAAAAATGACAACTTACACTATCAAAAGAGGTAAGATGTCAGATTTTTTAAGATTCTGGAGAAACAATACTAAATTACAGAAAGAATTAGGGTATTCTGGAATCACAGGACTATTTATGTTAGTTTCTGGTGGAGAATCTCAACAATTATTGGAAGTAGAGCCTTACAATAGTCATGCAGAGGGTATGGGTGAAATGACAAACCCCGATGTTGATTATGTTCAAGAGTATAACAAAATGCATGGGTGGAGAACTCATCGTAATGATGAAAGGGCTGCAACTGCGGCTATTGAAGAATTATGGGGTATTACTGTAGAGACTGCAGAACTGAATGTTGAAATGTCTTCAAAATTGAAGTAAATTTCACTTAAGCTAATATTCTGAAAAAAGTTGATTAATTTATTAATCAACTTTTTTTTATGTAAAATTCTAGTTTTTAGCATTACATTTGCATTCATTTAAATGATATGAGTAATATAGTTGCAATAGTTGGTAGACCTAATGTAGGTAAATCTACATTCTTTAACAGACTTGTTCAAAGACGAGAAGCAATAGTAGATGCTATAAGTGGAGTAACTAGAGATAGGCACTATGGTAAAAGTGATTGGAACGGAAAAGAATTTTCTCTGATTGATACTGGAGGCTATGTAGTGGGAAGTGATGATGTGTTTGAGAGCGAAATTGATAAACAAGTTGAGTTAGCAATTGATGAAGCAGATGCTATCATTTTTATGGTTGATGTTGAATCAGGTGTGACCTCTATGGATGAAGAAGTAGCAAAACTTCTTAGAAAAGTTAATAAGCCTGTCTTTCTTGTTGTAAACAAAGTAGATAACTCAACTAGATCTAATAATGCTGTTGAATTTTACGAGCTTGGATTAGGAGAGTATTACACAATCGCTAGTATTAATGGTTCAGGTACAGGAGATTTATTAGATGCACTTGTAGAAAATTTTTCTGATGATCCTGAAGAAGTAAATGATTTACCAAGATTTGCGGTAGTTGGAAGACCAAACGCTGGTAAATCTTCATTTATTAATGCATTAATTGGAGAGGAAAGATATATTGTTACTGATATAGCTGGAACAACAAGAGACTCAATTGATACAAAATATAATAGATTTGGATTTGAATTCAATCTTGTTGATACTGCTGGTATTAGAAGAAAATCTAAAGTTAAAGAAGATCTTGAGTTTTATTCCGTAATGAGAAGTGTTCGAGCTATCGAGCATTCAGATGTTTGTATTTTATTATTAGATGCAACCAGAGGTTTTGACGGCCAGGTAAGAAATATTTTTTGGTTAGCAGAAAGAAATAAAAAAGGAATTGTTATTGTTGTTAATAAATGGGATTTAATTTTAAAAGACAATCAATCTTTGAAAGATTATGAAAAAATTATTCGTAAAGAAACTGAACCTTTTACAGATGTGCCAATTGTTTTTATTTCTAGCTTAACAAAACAAAGACTTTTTAAGGCAATAGAAACTGCTGTTGAAGTATATAAAAACAGGTCTAAAAAAATTAAAACAAGTAAGTTAAATGATATTCTTTTGCCAATAATAAAAAATTATCCACCACCAGCTTACAAAGCTAAATACGTAAAAATTAAGTTTATTACACAACTTCCAACACCACAACCTCAATTTGCATTTTTTTGTAATCTACCACAATACATTAAAGAACCTTATAAAAGGTTTTTAGAAAATAAACTTAGGGAGCATTTTGATTTTAATGGTGTACCTATAGATATTTACATGAGAAAAAAATAAACTTATAGTTCCTTTTTTATTTTAAGTAATCTGCTTTTTATTTCATTTAGTTTTTCAATTATTTCAAAACTATTCATAGGTTTTTTCTTTGCCTCTTTAATGTATGTTTTGGCCCCCTCAATTGTATAACCTTTTTCTTTAAGCAGAAAAAAGATTTGTTTTATGATTATAATATCATCAGAGGTGTATCTTCGTTTACCATTTGTACTTTTTTTAGGGCTAAGAGTCTTGAATTCTTTTTCCCAAAAACGAATTAAAGACGCGTTTACATCAAAGGCTTTTGATACTTCACCTATTGAATAATATCTTTTCTCAGGTAATTCGACATTCATTAGTCTAAAGATTGATTAACTAAAGATGTTTGTTTAAGCAATTCATCAAATTCTTTGGCAGTTAAATTTCCATAATAAAAATTAACAGGATTTATTCTTCCTTTGTCTTTGAAAACCTCATAATGAAGGTGGGGTGCTTGAGACCTTCCCGTACTTCCTACATATCCAATTAAATCACCACGTTTAACTTTCTGCCATTTTTTGACATTGTATTTGTATAAATGTGCATAAAGACTTACATAGCCATAGCCGTGATCAATTCTAATATGTTTTCCGTATCCTGTTGATCGGCTATCGACTCTTTTTACTACTCCATCACCTGTTGCATATACTGGGGTTCCTCGTGGGGCAGTAAAATCCATCCCATAATGGAATTTTTTAGCTTTAGTAAATGGATCAGTTCGGGTTCCATATCCAGATGCTATTCTAGTTAAATCATCATTATTAACAGGTTGTATTGCAGGAATTGCTTGAAGAAATTTTTCTTTTTCAAGGGCTAATTTGGTTATTTCATCAAGGGATTTAGACTGAACAATTATTCTCTTTTGTAAAACATCAATATTCCTATTGCTTTCTTTTATGAGATCTGAATAATCATATCCATCATATTTTTTATATCTATTTATACCCCCAAAGCCTGCTTTTCTTTTATCATCTGATATAGGACTAGATTCAAAATAAATTCTATAAATAGCATTGTCCCTTTCCTCAATATTAGATAATACTTTTTGAGCATCTTCAATTTTTTTGTTAAGAATGTCGTATTGCAACGTTAAATTTTCTAGTTCCCTGGTTAGAGCTTTTTCTTTTGGAGATTCAAAATAAGTACTCGTTAAAAAAATAAAAAATATACTCAAGAAAGCTGACCCAAATAAATAAATTAATATGTATTGGATTACATCACTTTTTTTTCTCTCTATTTTGCGATAAGAAAGTGATTCAGAGTCGTAATAATATTTTAACTTAGACATGTCTAAAAAAATTATATTTTTGTATTAGTTTATAACTAACAACCTACAAAGATATAAATTGTTTTGCACTTAAATAAAATAACGCCTAACCTAGTATAAATAATGGACTCTAATCTTGTAAGAAAACACTTCATTGATTTTTTTAAATCTAAGTCTCACCAGGTTAATTCATCATCTTCAATAGTTGTTAAAAACGATCCTACTTTGATGTTTGTTAATTCAGGAATGGTTCCCTTCAAGGAATTTTTTTTAGAGAACTCTACTTCTAAATACAAGAGAATAACAAACTCACAGAAATGCTTGAGAGTTTCTGGAAAGCACAATGATTTAGATGAAGTTGGATATGACACATATCACCATACTTTTTTTGAAATGTTGGGCAATTGGAGTTTTGGAGATTATTTTAAGGAAGAAGCAATTAATTGGGCATGGGAATTATTGACAGAGGTTTATAAGATTGATAAAAACGATCTTTATGTTACTGTTTTTGAGGGAACTAAAGATTCAGATAATTTACCCTTAGATAAGCAAGCTCTCGATATTTGGAAAAAAATTATTCCAGAATCACATATTTTATATGGAAATAAAAATGATAACTTTTGGGAAATGGGAGAGCAAGGACCCTGTGGTCCTTGTAGTGAAATACATGTAGATATTAGAAATCAAGAAGAAAAAGATAAAACTTCAGCTTTAGAACTTGTAAATAAAGATCATCCTCAGGTTTTAGAGATATGGAATTTAGTCTTCATGCAGTACAACAGAAAGGCTAGTGGTAAACTAGAAGATTTACCAAATAAACATATTGATACTGGACTCGGTTTAGAGAGACTTTGTATGGTATTACAGGGGGTTAGTTCAAATTATGATACAGACCTTTTTATACCAATTATTAAAGAAATAGAATCTTTAACAGCTTTTAAATATGAAGGAAAATCTTCAAAAACAGATATAGCAATGAGAGTTATCTCTGATCATGTTAGAGCTGTTTCTTTTTCCATTGCAGATGGTAAGTTACCCAGCAATAATGGTTCTGGATATGTAATTAGAAGAATTTTAAGAAGAGCGGTTAGATACGGCTTTTCATTCCTTGGAACAAAAACTCCGTTTATCTATAAACTAGTGAATATCTTAAGTCAAAAACTTGGTGATAATTTTCCCGAACTAAATAGCCAAAAACAATTAATTGAAAATGTTATTAAGGAAGAGGAATTATCATTTTTGAGGACCTTGGACCAGGGTCTTGTTAAATTAGATCAAATTGTTAAATCTTCATCTGATAAAACCATTTCTGGCAAAAAGGCTTTTGAACTTTATGATACCTACGGTTTTCCGATAGATTTAACCTCTCTAATACTAAGTGAAAAGGATTTACAACTAGATATAAAAGGTTTTAACAAAGAATTACAAATACAAAAAGATAGATCTAAATCTGCCAATGAATCTTCATCTGAAGATTGGACAGTTCTAATTGATGACCCGATTCAAGAATTTGTTGGATATGAAATATTAACTACTAAATTAAAAATAGCTAAATATAGAAAAGTTTATTCTAAAAAAGATGGTGATTTGTTTCATCTAGTATTTAATATTACACCATTTTACGCTGAAGGAGGTGGTCAAGTTGGTGATAAAGGACAATTAAAGTCTAGTAATGGAGATATTACTTACATTTTAGATACTATAAAAGAAAATAATGTTACAATTCATTTTACGAAAGAACTTCCTAAAAATATCAATGATTTATTCACTGCAGTTGTTGACTCTAAACTAAGAAAAAGAATTGAATCCAATCACTCGGCTACACATTTATTACATCAGGCTCTAAGGCAAATACTAGGAAGCCATGTCGAGCAAAAGGGTAGTTCTATACAATCTAAAAACCTTAGGTTTGATTTTTCTCATTATGAAAAAATTTCAGACATACAATTATCCCAGGTTGAGTCTTTTGTTAACTCAAAAATTGATGACCAAATTTCATTAATTGAAAATCGAGAAGTTCCTATGCAAGATGCAATTGATAATGGAGCAATTGCTCTTTTTGGAGAAAAATATGATGATGTTGTTAGAACAATAAAATTTGGTGACTCCGTTGAATTATGTGGTGGTACACATGTAAAAAACACTGCCGAAATATGGCAATTTAAAATTAAATCGGAAGGCGCTATCGCATCAGGTATTAGAAGAATTGAAGCCATTACTGGTTCTGCAGTTAAAGACTACTATAATCAATCAATTATTCAACTTGCAGAAATAAGAAAGTCACTTAATAATACTAAAAACCCTGTTGACTCTCTAGCAGAATTGAAAAATGAAAATTTAAAATTAAAAAAACAATTAGAAGCGCTTTCGAATGATAAATTACATAATTTAAAAGATTCTTTGATTAATGAGTTAAAAAATGTTAATGGAGTTAACTTTTTAGTTAAAAAAGTAGACCTAGATGTCTCTAATATTAAAAAATTATCTTTTGAATTAGGATCAAAACACAAGAATTTATTTATCATTTTTATGGCAGAAAATAATTCAAAAGCTAATATTGTTTGCTATATATCTAAACAACTAGTTCAATCCAAAGGTTTTGATGCTAGGGAGGAGATTAAAAAGTTATCTCCATTAATTAATGGTAGTGGTGGGGGACAAAATTTCTTTGCAACTGCTGGAGGATCTGATACATCTGGTATCGCCGAAGCGTTAAAACAGGCTTCAAAAAGGTTTGATTAAACAATTTATTACATAGGTAAAATTTATTTTGGTAAAAAAAGGGTCTAAATCATATAGTATTTTATACAATAAATGCCCTAAATGCCATCGTGGTAAATTTTGGCACAAAAATAATCCATATCTAAATATTTTAAAAGATAATAAGCTTACAAATGACCATTGCAACCGTTGTAAATTTAAATACGAAATTGAACCTGGTTTTTGGTTTGGTGCAATGTACGTTAGTTATGGTATCGCCGTTGTTTTTCTTATAATTTTTGGAGTTTCTCTAGTTAGCCTTTTTAAAGATATAGAAATACTAACAATCGTTTCAGTTTTGTCTATATTGGTAGTTATTCTAGCTCCCTTAAATCACTTCTTTTCAAGACTAATTTGGATAAATATTTTTGTTGACTATATTGACTCTAATTAACAGTAGATTTTTAATTACATGAACATTTCAAAAAAATCTTTAGACAAAGTTAAAATTTCAATCTCTGAGCATATCATAAATACACCTATTTTAACAAATAAAGAGGTTAATTCAATTTGTGATTCAGAAGTTTTTTTTAAGTGCGAAAATTTTCAAAAATCCGGTTCATTTAAATTCAGAGCTGCTACTAATGCCATTTTAAATTTAAATGAAACAGATAAAAAAAGTGGTGTTATTACACATTCA
>JABHBC010000230.1 GCA_018674025.1 Flavobacteriaceae bacterium | reverse complement strand
CCTGAATCCTCACAACTCTCTAAATCTCTTAAAGAATCATAATCATCAGATGGATCGACAAAAGTAAGTCCACTATATGCAACAGGAAATTGAGTATCATTAGCCTGAATAAATAATCCTATATGAGAGTCATTAATTTGACCTAGGTTTACCTCAAATGGAATTATTGTTTCTGTATTACTTGATCTAAATAAATAATCAGCCATCATATTTTCTGTAATTTGACCAACTTCATTACCATCGGCTCTACCTCCAATAGCAATTACTCCATCACCTGAGTTTGTTTCCCCTATATATAAATTTTGCAATCTAATATAAACCTCTCTTCCGATGTTAAATTGATTATAAGAATCTACTTGATTAATCACTACTTTTAACCCTGCTGTAGGATTTGATGGCTCATCTTGTATATAAAATTCTTTATAGAAATTTCCTGTTAAATCAGATGAAACTACGTAACCTTTAACCGCAATACTTGATTCAATATTAACAGCCTGGCCGCTAACAAAAAGGTTTTTAACCTGACCTATGGTTAATAAATCAACTTCATTAGAGTTAATTTGATCTAGTAGTAGATTTAAAGATTGATTTTCTTCAAGCCCAATACTAGTAGGAATTGAATAATCATCGTCTTCTACGCAAGAGTTGAATGTTACTAATAAAAATAAAAGTGTTAGTAATCTAAAAGTTTTGATATTCTTCATAATATATATTGTTTGTCTTTATTAAAATCTAAAATATAGGTTTAAAAAATAGTTTGTACCTCTACCGTACCAGTATTTTGGTCCAAATACTCTTCGAGGTTTATTTACATCAGCACTGAGTTCTTGGTAATTTGCATTTCTGCCTTGTTCAAAACCACCAGTTTTATAATCGTGATTTAAAATATTATTTATAGTTGCAAAAAGTCCTATGTAATAATCATCAATTTTCCATGATTTTCCACCAACTGCATTTACAACCATGTAATCCTCAAACTTTTCTTGTTTTAATAACTCTCTTGCTATTGATGTATCATAGTCAGTAAATGGTAACCCATCTTGAGCTAAATAGAAGTTTTGAGTTCTTGTTAATGGACTAATATCTAAATAAGTATTAGTGAAAAAATTCGCAGTAGCTCCGAACCACCAATAATTTGGATCTCTATATTCAAATCCAGCTGAATAAGCTCTTTGTGGTCCACCAGCTAATTTATAATTTTTTAGATTTGACTCACCCATTGAAACTGTATTATTGTCAGAGGCTAGGTATAGATTAGGGTTGTTATCATAAGTATATTGTCCAACTGAGGCAGCTCCCTTTAATTTAACTGTAGACGTTATTTGAGCTTCAATTCCTAACTCTGCTCCAAAATATTTCTTGTCTATTCCTTGTAATATCTCTTGAACAAACTCATTAGTTTCTTCAAAACCTACTAAACCATCAGCATAATAAAATGAAATTTCATTAGCATCTTTAATATTTGTATAAAAACCTGTGAGCCTTGCATTTATAATTGGAGATCTATAAATATAATTAGCATCAAATGCAGTGATTTTTTCTTCGCTAATAGGGTTATTATTTATTAAACCATTTGCATCGACTCCAACAACATTGTGATTAACTCTGGAATTTGTAAAGGTATTTCTAAATGATGGTGCTTTAGTAATATATGCGGAATTAAAGTCAAGGATGTGTTTACCAGAAAACTTATAGGTAAATCCTGCTTTTGTTCCTATCCCTGAAAAGTTAATTTTTTCGCCTTTTCCATAAGAGTTTCCTGTATTTGCCTCGTTATCAAAAAGTCCTTCTCTTTGATAATTCGTATCAGTATAGCTTGCTGCTAAATAAAAATCTAGCTTATTATATTTAAAAACAACCTGAGAGTAAGCAGTTATTACATCAGCAAATAGATTGTAGTTGTATTTAAACTTATCGCCCTCTCCTACAATTAAATTAGGATTTAATAAGTCGTATTGTAGATTATCAAATGAATCAATATTTGAATATCCTGATCCTCCTAACATATCAGTTATTTGAGCAAAATTGTTTGAAACTAACTTTTTATAATTTAATGTTGAATTAAAAGAAATATTGTCGTTAAATTCTTTTTTGAAGATTGTATTAATAGTAAGTTGCTTATCATCACTTCTGTCTTCATATTGAACATAAGCAGCGTTTTCATTTGCAACAGAATTAGTTAAATTAGCATCATATATTCTGTTCCAATTTATTTGGCCATCGTTCTCAAAGTTTTGTTGTGCTAAATATGCTCCTTCGTAGTCTGGACCATTATTGTCCGCTAAATAATAACTTGGTAAATCTTGATAATAAGAAGGGCTTGGATTAGCTCCTCCAGCATAATCTAATCTACTATTTCCTAGTTCGCCAAATTGATATCCAATGTTGGTATT
>JABHBC010000229.1 GCA_018674025.1 Flavobacteriaceae bacterium | reverse complement strand
ATTTTTATCATACATAAACAAACTTTCAATCAAATCCCATTCTTTTTCTGTTGTTCTGTAATTTTCATAAAAGTTTCTTAGTTTTTCTCTTTTGTAAAAAATTTCACCAGAATTATCAGACTCAATTTTTTTAACTAATCTAATGCCATTATAACTAGATCTGTTCCATGCATTTTGAGAATAAAAATCAAAAGGCACATAAGTATCATCAGCAAATGAGCCTCCTAAAATACCTCTACTCTGATTATCTTTAATATTATTACTAACCCATTCTCTTACATTACCAGCCATATCAAAAATCCCATTATTATTTTCTGAATCGGATTCGATTCTTGATTTAGTATAATTATAGGAGTTAATATTTGCATTTTTTAAAGCTCTCTCGGGTCTATTTCTATCGAATGCATAAAACCATTCTGCAACACTTGGCAACGACATATTTCTAAACTTCGCATATGCAGATGCTTCATACCAAGATATCCCAGAGACAGGATATAAGTCTTTACCATTTTCATAGGTTCCTTGATACCAATCTTTAGGCGAAGGAAAATTAGCTTTGTCTACGAAAGAAGTTTTAACCTCATTAAAACTAATTTTTTTTCCTTCATGCATTAAATCGACAGGCCAAAATTCCTCTCTGTAATAGCCATTAGCATCCACAAATTCTTTATAATCTTTATTAGAAACCTCATACTTATCCATGTAAAAAGGTTTAATTAAAAGGTTTTCATGAGATTTTGAATAGTTCGTATTTGCTAGAAATAACTCTGTTTCAGGAAAATAAATACCTTCTTCATTTAGCTTATTATCAAGAGTTATTTTGACATTTTTAAAATTTCTAGCAGAGGTAAAAAACTGAAAAGATTCTTTTCCTTCTTGCTCAACTTTTATTTGATTATAAATAGAAATGAGTTTACTTGGGAACAATACAAGTGAGTCATTAATTTTAGCAAGTTTGCTCCACCCGAATTTATCACTAGTACGCCATGAAATATTATAATTTCTTATTTTTTTACTTAATAAAACTGTATCATTAATTAATAAACTTTGATATTCTAAATTGTTAATTTTAGAATATTCTTGTAGCATAAGTTTTTTGTTTTCTTTTTCATAATTATCTACTTTGTTTACATAAGGGATAAGAAGAAGAATTATTAAGGTAAATAATACTGAATAAATCAAATAAGACAAATTGGACTTATTACGAATAACCGAAATCATCGTATTCTTAAATTGTCTTGTAAGCTTGATATTATTTAAAGAAGCATTAGGGCTATAACCAAACTCATCTTTAAATGATTTAGAAAAATATGAAAGAGATGAAAATCCAGAATCGTAAGCAATTTCAGAGACATTTTTTTTTCCTGTCTTTAATAACTCTTGAGCATAATTGAGTCTATAGAACCTAATATAATTAGAAATAGATCTACTAGTTTTGTTCTTAATTGCATCACGGGCCGTATTTTTATCAAGACCTGTGTTTTCCAACAACTGAGAAGTCGAATACTTGCTGTCCTTAAAATTTAAATTAATGTCATTTAAGACGATTTCATAATTACTTTTCATAACATGACAGATTTGGGTTTTCAAAAATCTCTCACACAATAAATTTAAATTATTGTGTGAGAGGTTAAAAAATTACATTTCTGTAACTGGTGAACTAAGTTCTGGAAGCCATCTCCATATTTCGGAATAGTTCCCCCACATTTCAAGACTTTCATTAAAAAGTGCTTGATCAGTTTCGAATGAATTTGCACCAAAGAGTTTATTATAAGCCTCTATTACTTTAGGCCAAGATTCTTGTTCTCCGTCAAAACCAGAATAATCTGTATGAGAATAAAAAACTAATACATGACCAGAAGCTCCTCCAATTGTTGTTGTCCATACATTTAATGACATTTCTTGATCAGATTCTGCAGCAGCTTTAGCAACATTGTTTCTAAACTTCCAAAAGTGTGCTCCTTTAGAACGCTTAACATTATAATGTAAAACTTTAGAAACTCTATTTGTACCTCGAGTTACATTATCGAAACTAGCTTGTTCGTTAAAACTAATATATTCTGTACCACCTACATTATTTATTAATGGAGATACATTGTCCATCCAATATTTATAACCATCAGAATCATACCCATCTAATGAAGCCATTGTAGGTCCAACACCAAATCTAATTAATTGTTGTGCTCTTTCCCCAGCTTCAACTTGAAAAGTATATATTAATTCTCCGTCTGTACTGCCATTATATTTTTTAGTTTTTTTGGCAATTGCATCCTTAGCGGTTTGCATCTGACCATCATTAACTTTGTAATAAGACACCCAACCTTCTTGGCTGTAAGCATTAAAGCATAATGTTAATGCGAAGATAAATAAAATTGATTTTTTCATTTTTTTATATTTTAAATTAATACATAAATTAACATAAATATTTGAAAAACTAATATTACAAACTAAACAATTGTTTTAACTATTTGAAATAACCCTTTAATCTACAGATTAAGTTAATAGTAAAATAATTAGATCAAAGGACAAAAACGATATTTTAATTGCTAAAGAAAAAGGATTCAACTCTTGCAAAAAAGTAGATCACAGAAGATGTAAAGCTGCTGAGGACTAGTGGTTACCAAATTACTCAAAATAGAAAACAGTATTAGTTAAATGGAACAAAATATATTCTAGAAAAACAGACTTAAAACTACATTCAATAGTTGATTCAAAGCCCCTGTATAGTTATTTGTTCGATGATGCAATAATTAATGAAGAAACTATAAATAAAACAATTGAATCCTTTATAAATTTAAATGAGTGATAGAATTATCCATTTCATTTACTTTGATAATTATTATGGCATTGTTTTACCTAGAAATACATTTACTTTAGAATTTAGTGGATTTCCACTTGCTCTTCTATTTGTAACTACTTGACCACAATGCCAAATAGCATCAGCCATAGGGCCGTTTAAATGATTCCAAAATGGAAATTTCAATTTATTATCACCTTGACTAAATTCAATATTTATTTGAGATAAATCTGTAGTTTCGTTTAACTTACTTTTTATATACATAAGATTATTTAAAGTTTCTATCCTCAAATTTGTATAATCCAATTTGTCTTGTTTAAAGTCAAACTCTTTTCCATCAAAGGATGCTACAATCATAAGCGAAAGACCATATATATGCTCAATTACTTCCATTGTAGACCTACTATCTTCACTAGGCTTATAATTTAAATCATTTTCAGTCAAAGATTCTGTAGACCAATAAAATCTATACCCTAAACCATCAATTAGTCTAGATATGACATTTGCTGGAGTAAATTCACTAGGGTAATCACCAATTTCAGAAAATGGTAGATTTTTTTCTTGAGAATTCATAATTAGAGGAATTATAGTTAATAGAATAAAGATAATTTTTTTCATTTTTTAGTTTTATTAGTTAAACTTGTACACTTTTAAAGATAAATAATTTTATATAATTAGCAATGACTTTAAATTAATCCTTGTGAATAAATTGTAGCCCCGACAGGAATCGAACCTGTATCAAAAGTTTAGGAAACTTCTATTCTATCCATTAAACTACGGGGCTAAATAATATATTGTTAGTATTCAGTAAAAGTAATTATAATGTTATGTACTTTTATGTAATAAATAATAATCTTGTGAAAGAGAATAAAAAGCATTGGGAAAGAATATATGAGACGAAAAATATAGATGGGGTAAGTTGGTTTCAAAAAAAACCATTAACATCTCTTTCGCTAATCGAAATTTCAAATATTAATAAGGATGCTGAGATTATTGATGTTGGATGTGGCAAAAGCTATTTAATTGATAATTTATTAGAGAAAAAATATTCAAAAGTTAGCTTAATAGATATTTCAAATAATGCCTTAAAAGAGGTCAAGAGTAGAACAAAAAAATTTCCTAATTCTGGTGTATTTTACAATTCAGATATTTTAGACTTTAAACCAGATACATGTTTTGATTTATGGCATGATAGAGCTGTATTTCATTTTTTAACAAAGGGTGAAGAAATAAACAAGTATATAAGTATCTGTGAAAAACATATAAAAAAAGAGGGTTATTTAATCATTGGAACTTTTTCAGAAAATGGTCCTCTCAAATGTAGTGGTCTAGAAATAAGGAAATATTCTGTTGAAAATTTGAAAGAACTGTTTTCAAATAGTTTTAAGTTAGTAGACCACTTAAATATAGATCACATCACTCCATTTGATACTATTCAAAATTTTAATTTCTGTGTTCTTAAAAAGGTGAATTAATCAATCTTTTGTAATTTCAACTATCATATCTCTTGCGGTCATAAATTTCACTTTATGAACAGAGTCTTTAACTAAATTCTTATCAATTCGATTTTCTAAATACTCTATAATTTCTTTTGCTGTTGAGTCTAAATTCATATTATAAATTTATCAAATTAATAACAATAACATTCATTATATTTAATTTATTAATTAAATGAATTTCAATGTTTGAACTATTAAACTACATATGGATTACTGTAGCGGTAATAACTTTTTTAGTATTAGTGATTTTCAAAATTAAAGCACCATATGGAAGACATAGTAATGCTAATTGGGGAGTACTGATTTCAAATAAATGGGGATGGTTTATAATGGAGCTTCCGGCATTTTTAATAATGCCAGTAATTACAATAATGGGGCCGACGGAAAAAAATGAATTAACTTATTTATTAATTCTGTTATGGGTAATACATTATTTTAATAGAACATTCATTTTTCCTTTTAAACTCAGAACAAAAAATAAAAAGATGCCTTTATTAATAGTTGTCAGTGCTATTCTATTTAATTCTGTAAATGGGTTTTTAAATGGATACTTCCTAGGCTATTTAAACACTGAAATATCATCAGTAATATCATTAAATGTAGTGATTGGACTAATTGTTTTTTTTACTGGGATGTACATTAACAAAGCTGCAGACAAGCATTTAATATCATTAAGAACAAGCAACGAAAGTTATCAGATTCCTTATGGAGGTTTGTTTAAATATATTTCTTGTCCAAACCATTTTGGTGAAGCAGTTGAATGGATAGGGTTTATGATAATAGCTTATAATTTGCCATCAATGACTTTTGCTATATGGACATTTTGTAATTTAAGTCCAAGATCACTTAATCATCATAAATGGTACAAAGAAAAATTTGATAATTACCCTAAAAACAGGAAAGCTATTTTGCCTTATATCCTGTAAGTATTCACTTACTTTTTTACAATCTTAAAAGTTATTGTATTATTAATCTTCACAAAATATATACCAGCATTATAAGAACTCATATCTAGCCTGTCTGAAGAGTTACTACTATATATTTTTTTACCAAGAATATTAAATACATCAATATTTTTTATCACAGTATTTGAAGAAT
>JABHBC010000228.1 GCA_018674025.1 Flavobacteriaceae bacterium | reverse complement strand
GTTATACTGACTTTAGGCTCTTTAATTATTTTAAGAGGAACTGTTTGGAAGTAAGTATCATTAATTAGCGGATTAATATTATTTTTAATGTAATGTTCTTTTAAATACTCAACAGCAATTATTTGTCCTTTTTTTCCAGCTTCCCTACCTTCAAATTCATCTGAAGAGTAAGTAGATAATTTTTCTTTTAGCGCATCCAGTTCAATAGAGCTAACATAATCAACAGAGGTTTGTGATTGTACACTAAAATAGTTAAATAGTAAAAAGGTTAATAAAGTATATTTTTTCATAATATGGGGGGTTTTTAACAAATTTCTATATAAAGAAATGATTTTTATCTTAAGAAATTGTTAAAAGCTCTAATTTTTAATTACATTTAATGATATAATTTAAAAATAAATAAATGAATAATTTAAAAAATCAAATCCTTTTATTACTAATAGTTGTTAGTGTTTTCTCATGTAACTTTAATGTTGGTAATGATTATGGAAATTCGAAAGATAGCATGGATCTAGCAGCTGTAGAATCAGAAGTAAAAGATGTTATCGCTACAACTCTAAACTTTTTTCAAACTGGAAATATTGAAGATGCTAAAGCTGTTTTTTCTAATGATGCAGTATTAATAGGAACTGATGAAGCGGAGTATTTAACTGGATGGGAGGAGATAGAACCTTCAATTATTGCTCAATTAGCTGTTATTAAAGATGCAAAATTTGATACCAGAGATCTTAATGTTACTATAAGCTCAACTGGAGATATGGCTGCTTATACTTCTGTAATTGATTTTTCATTTACAGCCGGTGGGGAAGCTGCAAGTATAGAAAATGTTAGATACAGCGGGGTTATTAAAAAGATTGATGGAGTATGGAAAACAACTCAAGTGCATTGGTCAATTGGTTTAGCTGGACAAGCAGTAGAATATTAATTAATAAATAGAAAAACATGAAAAAAATAATTTTAATCTTAGCAGTAATAATTACAGCATGTAATGCTCCTGTAGAAGTAAAATCTGAAGCCTCACAAGGCGCTGGTTTTTTCTTACCTCAGCCAGGTGAGAAATTTGTAGTTGGAAGTGACGAAACTACTGGAATTTGGAAAAAGTATATAGATTCTCACAACAAAAGAGATTTGGAATCTATATTAGCTATGGAGTCTGATTCGCTACTAATTGTAGATCCAGCTGGCACTAGAATATCTGGTAAATTAGCTCATAAAGAAGCTTTGTCAGCATGGTTTGAGGCAGAAGAGCCTAAATGGAACATGTACTGGGCCATGCCTTATAAAAGTGTTCCAGGTGGAGCAGAATGGATTATTGCCGGTCATACAGTAACAACAAGAGTTGATGGTAAAGTTTTGGAACAGAACCATATGATTGATGCAAAAATTAGTGATGGTAAGGTAGAGTTGTTTTATGTATATGCACAAGATATTCCAGCTAAAGAAACTACCGAATAAAACAATATGTAACTTATAACAAAAAAAGCATTCTAATTTTAGAATGCTTTTTTTATTTATAGTAATTTAATTATGATTTTATTCCATTTCTTGACTAAGAGCTAATTCTGCCATCATTTCCTGTGTATCATAATTGTGATATTCTTCAATTATTTTTCCATCCTCTCCCCATTTAAAGCCTATGTGTGCGGGAAGAACAATTGTTTTACCACTTACTTTTCCAGTAGCATTCCAATCAAACCAAGACTGAGTTATAGTATTAGATGGATATTCTCCCATAGCTGGATAGGTTATAGTTTGAACCCAAACTCCAAGATCTTCTCCACCTTCTTCACCAAAAGTCATAAGTATAGGGTCAAAACCAGCATGTTGAGCCTCTAACAAACCAACAAATTCGTCAAGACTAATAGGTTGTTTGGAGTTTAAATAAACATCAATATCTGGAGACCAAAGCTCTTTCAGGCCATCCATATCATTGTTTAAGTAATTTTGAAAATGACCTTTAATTGCATTTGACTTTTCATCGTCGAAAGTAACAACGACATCGTTGTTTGAACAACTCATTGAAAAACCAACAAATAGTAGTAATAATAATTTTTTCATTTTTATTTATTTAATAGTTAGAACTTAAAATTAACTAAAAAATAAATATTCAGCTTTAGTAATGGGAATAAACTTTTTCAAAAGGAACCCTAAATTGTTTATTGTAAAGACCTTTTTCATCTCTTATTCCACAGCCAATAACCATATTTATTTCTGATTTTGATGGAAGATTTAATATTTTTTTTATTCTTAAAGTGTCGGTTCCTTCCATTGGACAGGTGTCATAATTAATTGCAGCCATACTAATCATGAAATTTTGTGCAGCAAGAGCGATACTTTTATGAGCTATAATTCTATTATCACTTAATTTAGCTTGTCTGTAAATCGGTCTAAAAAGACCGATAATTTGAAAAATAAAATATCTTATGTAACCCAATACACCAAAGAAACTAGTATAAATAGTTGGCACTAATTTACT